>JBAVOF010000110.1:0-15389 GCA_049691835.1 Polyangiales bacterium | reverse complement strand
CGCTACACCCGCTGCGAAGGCCAAGGGTCTGGACATGGTGTTTTCGTCAGATGGTCCACCCCCCGAAATGTTCGGCGATCCGCATCGCATCGAGATCATCCTCACGAACCTCATCGGAAACGCGATCAAGTTCACGCCGTCCGGAGGCAAGATTCAGGTCGGCGTGTTCCACAATTCAGCGGGAACGGCGATTGAAGTGACGGACACTGGGCCTGGTATTTCGCGCGATGAGCAGCAGCGGATCTTCGATCGGTTCCATCAGACCGAAACCTCCGAACGGCGTCAGCAGGGCGGCGTGGGTATTGGGCTCTCCTTGGCACGCGAGCTTGCACAGCTTCATGGCGGCTCGCTGACGGTGGAGAGCGAGCTGGGCAAGGGCTCCACGTTCACGCTGTTCTTGCTGAGCGGCAAGGACCACTTCCACACCGAGATCACGGAGCGGCGACAGCTTCAAATCGAAGAACACCCCAGCCGGCGTGTGGACGACCGGTTGACCGGAGTGCACACGCGCCAGATGGAGGATGCCACGGTCGAGCTGCGGCAGAGCCAGCGCCCACCCGAGCGCATCCTCCTCGACCGCGGGCGGCTTCCCCGCGTTCTAGTAGCTGAAGACGAGGCGGATCTTCGTGGCTTCATGGTGGGCGTCTTGAAGGAGAGCTATGAGGTAGACGCGGCCGGCGACGGCGCCGAAGCGCTCGAGCTGATCAAGCGAAACCGCCCCGACTTGGTGCTTACCGACGTGATGATGCCCGGCACCAGCGGGCTCGACCTCTGCCGCATCCTCAAGGAGGATCCTTCCCTCCGGCACATCCCGGTGATTCTCTTGACGGCGCGTGGCGAGAACGAAGCAGCCCTCGAAGGGTACAACGCCGGGGCGGACGACTTCGTCGCGAAGCCCTTCCATACCAAAGTTCTGCAAGCCCGCATCCGCGCGCACCTGAAGATGCGCGGTTTGAGCTTGCAGCTCGCCGACCAGGCGCGCCTCGCGTCGGCCGGCACGCTCGCTGCGGGGCTCGCGCACGAGGTGAAGAATCCACTCAATGCTGCGGTGAATGCCGCGCGCATTCTGGAAAAGGGCGGCTCGACGAGGGTGTCGAACGAGAAGCTGATGGGGCTGATCATCGACGCTCTGCAACGCATCGACGGCATCGTCTCCGCGCTGGGTGCGCACGCCCGGCCTGCGGACGGGGACGACCTGGTGCCATGCAACGTTCGGAAGTCGGTGGAGTCCACGCTCAACTTGCTCGCGCACAAGCTCAAAAATGGTGTGACAGTTCACCAAGACTACGAAACTACGGGCGACGTTTTCGCACCTGCACGGGCGTTCAATCAGGTGATGCTGAACTTGATCGACAACTCGGTGAGATCGGGCGCTCGGAATATTTGGATCGAGCTCCGGCAGGTGGATAAGCGGATTTCCGTGGCGGTGGCCGACGATGGGCCTGGCGTTCCGCCGGACGTGGTGCACCGTATCTTCGACCCCTTCTTTACAACCAGAGTAGAAGGCGAAGGCACGGGGCTGGGGCTGCATTTGAGCCGAAGAATCGCGCAGGAGTGTGGTGGTGAGCTAAGATATGAGCCTAGGCCCGGTGGGGGGGCCCGCTTCGTGATGGAGATTCCCGCGATGGAGCAGGCGGCATGACAGCGCACATTCTATTCGTCGATGACGAGGAGCCGAATCTCGTCGTCTTCGAGGCGGTCTGCGGCGATGACTTCCCCGTCCTGACTGCATCGAGCGCGGCGGCGGGTCTGCAGTTGATGGCGGAGCACGAGATCGGCGTGGTGCTCACCGACCAGCGGATGCCGGGGATGACCGGAATCGAGCTGCTCGAGAAGGTCGAGGTCGAGTATCCGGATGCGATTCGGCTCTTGATCACGGCGTATTCGGACCTGCAGGCCGCAGAAGATGCGATCAACCGTGGGCACGTGCGGCGTTACATGCGCAAGCCTTGGGAGCCCGAGGTGCTGCGCGCAGAGCTTCGCGACGCCATCGACCTCTACAACCTCAACACGCGCGTGAAGGAGCTCGAGCAGCGCCTGCTCGATACCGAGCGAGCGTACTCGTTTAGCGTGGTGGCGAGCGGCATCGCTGATGAGCTTCGGCACCCGGTGGGATGGATCCGCAACAACCTGACCGTCATCGAGACATCGATCTCAGCGGCGAAGGCAGCGCTCGAGGAAGCGACGCCGAACGTCACGCGGGCGAGAGGAACGCTGGCGCAGGTCGAGAACGCCGTCATTGACGCGCGCGATGGGGTGAAGCGAATCCTCGAGCTCACCAACGAGATGGCCAAAGCTCCAGAGGAAGTAGTCGCCGAAATCGTCGACTTGGCGGACGCGGTTCGTGTCGCTCTTCGCAAGGCGGAAAGCAGTGGGCTTCGTGGTCGCGCGTTTATCGAAGTCGCGACCGGGGTCGAGCCAAAGGTGATGGCGACGCGCACGAAGATCGTGCAGATTGCATTGAATTTGCTGGCCAACGCGATTCAGCGGGCTGCGAGTCGCGAAGGCGGTCAGGGCGTCGTGCGGGTCACGACTGCCATGCTGGGCGACAAGGCGGTGCTCGATGTATCCGACAACGGCCCGCCGGTTGCATCCGACCAGATGGAGTCCGTGTTCAAGCCCTTTGGCGTGGGCGGGCGGCTACACGGTGCAGGCGTCGGCCTCGCCATTTCCAAGCGCATCGCCGAAGAGCTCGGAGGCGAGCTCGCGGTGAGCACGACGGCCGACCGGGAGACGCGCTTCAGGCTCACCTTGCCGCCTGCTAAGAACGGGACGCTGAGAGCATGACCACGGCGGCCAGACTGGGCGTGCACCAGTTCGGTCTCATCTTCGATGACAGGGCGTGGCCGCTGCTGTACGTCCGCTTTCCGTCGAAGCCTCTCAGTGATGACGGTTTCGAGTACTTCATCGCACGGTACACTGCGGTGGTGGAGCAGCGCGTCCGTTTTGCGACGATCCTCGACTCGAGAGGTCTGACCACCGCGATCACCGCTCACCAGCGCAAGCGGCTCACGGAGTGGTTCGACGTCACTGGAGACTTGGCGGGTGAGCATCACTTCGGGATTGCGGTGCTCATCAACAGCGCGATCATCCGAGGCGCGCTCAAGGCGGTGACCTGGGTGAAGCCGATCCCGGTGCCCATCGAGGCGTTCGGATCGATCGCCGATGCCGCGCACTGGTTGCGCAAGATCTTTGCCGAGCAGAGGCTCCCCATCACCCCTTCGATCGAAGCCCTCCTCGCAGGACGCGGCTGAGAGACGCTCCATCCCCATTTACTTCACTGCGTAGCCGGCGGCTCGGACGACGGCCTCGAGATCGGCTGGCTGCGCAAAGCCTTCCACCGTCGCTCGGCCTGGCTCGAGTGTCACCATGGCGAATGTGACGCCGTCGGCATCGCGAAGCGCTCGCTCGAGCTTGCGCACGCAGTTGTTGCAAGTGAGGCCTTCGACCTCGAGTGTGACTACGGCCGCGCCCACGGGCGCCGCGCGACGCTGCCACGCGCCTCGCAGGTCGTCGAACGCGAAGTAGGCAAAGAGCGCCGCAAGCAGCAGCGCGGAGGCCCAGCCCCACCAAGGGTGTCCGTGCTCGTGGGTCATGCCTCCGAGCGCCTCGAACGGAATGAACGCGTCATAGAGGTAGGCAAAACCGACACTCCCGACGATGACCGTGGCCAGATAGACCGCTAGGACTCGGCCGCCAAAAACTCGCTTCACCGCACCGATGGTGGCGACATTGGTTGCAGGGCCTGCCATCAGGAAGACGAGCGCGGCGCCGGTGGGCATACCCTGCGCAATCAGGGCGGCAGCGATGGGAACCGAAGCCGTGGCACACACGTAGAGTGGCATCGCGATGCCCAAGGCCGCGACCCCGGCGAGCGCGGGATGGATGTTGGACCAAGCTGCCATGGCGCCTGGAGGCATCCAGACGGTGATGGCCGCCGATGCCACGACGCCGAAAACGATCCATTTCCAGATGGGCCGGATGACGTCGATCACGTGCTCGAAGAAGCCCCCCGTGGACTGTGGAGCGGTGGCCTCTTGCGCGCGCCCGGCGCTCTTGGCCTCGGTGTGCAAGGCCTCGGTAGCGGCACCGCCAGCCAAGCCCATCACCAGCGCGCTGCAGCACTTGAAGATGGTGAACGGCCAGCCGAGAAAGGAGGCGCTCACCAGGAGCGAGTCGACGCCGGTCTGCGGGGTGCTGATGAGAAAACCGACTGAGGCGCCGTCGCTCGCACCATCCTTCTTGAGCCCGAGGCCCGCAGGAATGACACCGCAAGAGCACAAGGGCAGCGGAACCCCGAGGGCGACCGCTTTGATGACTCCCGACCAGCCGCGAAACTGACGGCGGGCGAAGTTGCGGGGGAGCAAGACGTGGAGCAAGCCGGCGGCCGCGGCTCCCAAAACAAGCCAGGGCGAGAGCTGAAGCCAAACCTGCCAGAGCGCACCGAGCATGCGGGGGATATGGGTCTAGGCGCGCAGGCGCGCAATCCCCTAGAGGGAGACCTCGCCCAGGGTGTTGCCCTGATAGCCGGCCGCTTGCATGGCGGTGATGAGCACGGTCGCGGGGTGGGCGCGGTTGGCGTCGACGTGCTCGCCGGGGTTGAGCCCGCCTGCGCGTCCCGCGACGAGCATCACCATGTTCTCGACGGAGTGCGTTTGGTTCTGCGAGCTCGCGTCGTTGAGCTGCAAGCCGTGACCAGCTTCCGGGGTGAAGACCAAGACGCTGTTGTCGAGCACGTTGCCACCGGCCTCCGGCGTGTTGCGCAGCTTGTCGATCAGGTACGCGTAGTGCGAGACGTGCCACTGGAGCAAGCCTGCCGAGGGGATCTGTCCGCGGTTGTTTGGGTCGCCGTTGTGGCCGACTTCATGCAGGTCTCCGCCCACCGACGCCCAGCGTGCCGGCCGGGTGGTGCCCGCGAGCGTGCCGAGACCATCGGCGATGGGGCGCGCGTTCATGTGTGACTGGAACGCTGTGATCTGCAGCGACGCCGCGCGCGTGAGGTCGCAAACGAATGCCATGTGGATCAGATCGGCAAAGATGCGCGAGCGTGTGTGCTCGTCGCTGTACCCTGAGCCTGGCGTCACCGCATCGCTGCCGCCGCCGGCATGGTCGCCGCCGATCGCCGGGTCGGCGCCTGGATCGGGAGGGACCAGACACTGCCCGCCCGCGATGGGGGGCAAGGCGTTTATGCGGCTTTCGAGGTCGCGGATCTCGTCGAAATGACGCTCTAGGCGCTCTTGGTCGGCGCGCCCCAGTTTGCTCACGAGCTCGGCGCGCTTTTCGAGCACCAGGTCGAGCACGCTGCGGCGCGCGCGGAGCTCGAAATCGAAGCGGGCCGCATCGTCGTCATCGTCCGGTACGAAGCCGGTGAACAGTGAGCGATAGGCAACCTGCGGGCTCGCCTGCGCTTCGACGCGGGCATTGCGCCCTCCCCCCGGTCCGTACGAGATGTACTCCCGTCCGGCGAAGCTATAGCCACTGACGTAGAAGCCCGGCTGCGCGCGAAAGACCAAGGAGCTGTGCGTCGTCTGCCCCGCGTTGAGCTCCGCGATCACCTGGTCGGAGGTGATGCCGTTGCAAACGTACTCGGGCGAGGTGGATCGCGTGCCCGAGAGCAGCGGGCTGCAGCCGCCGCCGTGGAAGTCGCGATAGGCCCCGGCCTGCGGAACGGCGCTGCCATCCGACGAGCTCGCATTGAACGGAATGGCCAGGTTCGAGAACATGCTGAAGTCGCCCTGCATTCCTTGAAGCGGTAGAAGCGGCGTGGTGAGCGCGAAGCCTCGGCCGTAGCTGGTGTCGGCGATGTAGTGGCCGCCTTCGGTGACGTTCACGCCATCGATGCGGCTTTGGTTCTTGGCGTAGTTGTCGCAGCCAAGCGCTTGGCCGGCAAAGACGATGGCGTATCGCGCGGGAGGTGTTTGCGCTCGGCTCGAACGGGCCGGCAGCATGCACTCGAGCAGCGGAAGCGACACGGCGGCGCCCGCCATGCCCTTGAGAATCGCTCTGCGATTGAGCTTCATGGCCATGATTAGAGCCTTTCCTCGGCGCGGCGCGCGAATCGCTCCGAGGCCGTGAACTCGACCATGAACGCCTTGAAGTCGTGCTGCCCCGCCCTGAACGACGCGACCATCTCCTGAAGCAGCCCGGCTTCGTACGAGCTCGTCGGCCGACCCAGGGCAAAGGTCAAAAACTGCTTCACCATGCAGGCATCGACGTAGCCGTTATCGACCAGCAACCGGGAGAGCTCCGCGGGGCCGGAAAAAGAGCCAACGCCCACGATCTCTCCGGAGCCCTCGATCAAGCACTCCGGTAGGCCGTCGTCGTGCTCGCGGTAGCGGCCGGCGACGTCGTAGCTCTCGAGGCCGAAACCGATCGGATCGACGAGGCTATGGCAGCCGGCGCAACTGCTCGACTGGTCGCGGTGCTCGGCGTAGCGCTCATACTTGCACACCGCATCCAAGGCGCCGCCGGGCGGCTGGTCGGTATCCACGTTGGGCGGCGGCCGCGGCACGTCTTCGCACATCAGACGCGTTCGGACGAGAATGCCGCGCTGCGTGGGACTGGTGTCCTCGAACTTGCTGAAGGCGGCGAGCACGGTGCCGTGCCCCAGAATGCCGGCGCGGCCGGTACCCTCGTACGAGACCCAGCCTTCCCCGTCGCCAGGGTGAGGCAGGCCGTAATGGTCGGCAAGGGCGTCGTCGACGAAGGTTTCGTCCATCGTGAACAGCCGCAGGTAACTCCCGGGCTCGTCGAGGATGACGCGATCGATGAGCGCCGCGGTTTCTCGATTGAAGGCTGCGACGAGCTCTGGGGTGTGTGGAATCGAGCGGTATCCGAGCCACATGGCGTGAAAGCGATGGAGCTGGGCACGGGCCTTGGGATCGTCCAACATGCGAAGCGCTTCGGCGCGGCGGCCCTGGGGGCTGCGCAAGGTGTCGGCCGCGGCGGCCGCGAAGAGCGCGTCGTCGGGCATGCTGGCCCACAACAGGTACGACATTCGGCTCGCGATCGCGTAGCCGTCGAGCTCGAGCAGGCCTGCCGTGTCGCCCGGCGTGCCCCGTTCCACGCGGTAGAGGAACTCCGGGTCCTGGAGCGTGGCGGCAATGGTCAGGCGCACCGCCGTGTAGAAGTCGTTGTCGACCACGGCGTTGTCTTCCGATGCGAACGCGAGGAGTGGGAGGTAGGCGTCGATTTCGTCTTCGGTCACGGCCCGTCGAAGCGCCCTGGGCAAGAACGCCGCGAGGAACTCCCGAAAGCACTCCTGGTCAGCGGCGGTGCTCGGTGTGCAGGGCACGAGCGCCGTGCGGCGCGCTGCATCAGCTACGGCTCGCGCGGCGACCTCTTCGGCGAGGGCCTCGAGCGAGGTGATGAGCGCAGCGGACGCTCGTTGAATCGTGTAGTCGTTGTCGAACGGGCGAAACTCGTCCTCGTTCAGCAGGCGCGCGGCGGGCGCGCTGTCCTCGCCGAGCAGGTCACGAAGCGTGTTGTCGAGCTCGGACTGGGAGAGTCTGCGCGCACCACTCTCGGCCGCGAGGATGGGATCGACCTCTGGCGGCCCCCCGCGTCCGTCCGATCCGCCGATATCTGCGGAGCAGGCGATCAAAGCTCCGAGCGAGAGGGCCCCGGCCATGCGTAAGAGCATCGTTCCAATATTCCAGGCCGAAGCCCCCGAGTCGATGGAATTCACCCGAAAGTGTGATCCACTTCTCCGCCCGCGAGTGCTTTTGTTTCGGGGGGTTAGGTCGAAGCGGGGTCTTCCCAGCCGGTCAGCCGCAGGCCGGCGGGCTTGAGGAGCTGTTGCTCGCGCTCGAGATCCGCCCGGGCGAGGGGGTGGGCCTCGAGCCAACCTTCCTTGAACGTGACCTGCAGCTTGTTGCCGCTGGCGCTGAGGTGCGGAAGGGAGACCAGCTCCGGATCGCGGTTTCGATTGATCAGGACCGCGAGGCGTAGCAGCGCGCAGAGGCGCAGGGCCGGTGTGCGTAGCTCCTGGGGCAGCGCGTCGAAATACGACTGATCGAGCTTGCGGCGGTGGCCTCGGACGAGCCCGGCGATCAGAGCCTGCTCGTCGCGGGAAAAGCCAGGCAAGTCGGAGGAGGCGACGAGGTAGGCCCCGTGCTTGTGGTGGCCGGTGTAGTTCACCGCGAGACCGATCTCGTGAAGCTGCGCCGCCCAGGAGAGCGCATGCGCAGCATCGGCTGAGCGCAGGTCCCAGTCATCGACGACCTGTCCGAGCAGGCCTAGCGCGGTGGCTTGAACCCGGTCGGCATGCGCCTGGTCGATCGAATACCGCTTGCAGAGCATCGCGATGGTTCGGTCGCGCTGGTCTTCATCTTGGATGCGGCCGAGCATGTCGTACAGGAGCCCCTCGCGAAGGGCGGTCGGCGAAACCCACATTTCGTCGATGCCGAGCCGCTCGAAGACCGCGCTCAGGATTGCGACGCCGCCCGAAAAGACGGGACGCCGGTCGGCGTCGAGACCCGGCAGGTCGAGCTTGTCCAGCCGTCCCGCGGTCAGCATCGCCTGCTCGAGCGCGCGGAGCCCGTCGGCGGTGATCGTGCCGTGCGCCCAGCCGGCACCTTGGAGGATCTCAGCGACCGAACGGATGGTGCCGGAGGCGCCGATCGCGCGCTCCCACCCCGTTTCCCGAAGCTTGGCGTCGACCGGTTGGAGCTCGAGGCTGGCCGCGAGCTTCGCGCTGTTCATGCGCTTCCGGCTGATCTTGCCGTCTTCGAAAAACTGTTTGGTGAAGCCGACGCAGCCCATGTACATGCTGTGCACGGCGACCGCCTCGAAGCCATCGCCGATGATGAACTCGGTGCTCCCGCCGCCGATGTCGACCACGAGCCGCCGCGCAGGCGCGCCCGCGATGCCATGGGAGACCCCCAGATAGATGAGGCGTGCCTCTTCACGCCCGGTGATGATGTCGATGTGGTGGCCGAGCGCTTCGCTGGCCTGGTGCAGGACCTGCCGTGAATTACGGGCCTTGCGAAGTGTGTTCGTCCCGACCGCCCGGACCTGCTCGGCGCCGAAATCCCGGAGCCTTTGACCGAACAGCGTCAGGCACCTGATCGCGCGCTGTTGTGACTCCTCGTCGAGCGAGCCGTCGTCCTGAAGGCCCGCCGCCAAGCGCACCGGCTCGCGAAGGCGATCGACGATCTGAATGCCTCCGTGATCGACCCGCGCAATCACCATGTGAAAGCTGTTCGACCCCAGGTCCACCGCGGCGAGAGACTCCATGCGCGCCCCCGAGGCTACCTTAGCCTAGTTTGCTGCGGACGCTGCCGATTTTCGAAGCCAATCGCCTGTCGCTTCATCAGCCGGAAAGTAGGACTCGATGCGCAGCTCCTGAGCGGTGACGTCGAGCGGGGTGCCGAGCGTGGTGAGCGTGGAGAACAGGCTCAGCTTGGTCTCGTCCTTCTCGAGGTCGACCGTGACACAGACCCGCGGCGCCTCGGCGAGGTCGACCTCCCGTACGCGCGCGGGGATGCCGGGGTACGCGAGCAACGAGTCGAGGAGCTTTCGGCTCTCGCTGGTTTCGAGCTCCACGATCGATTCTCGGTAGAGACGATGGAGGAGGAAGCCAGCCACTTCGTCCCAATTGCGCACGTACGGACGAACGCCCCCGGGATGAAAGAGTGAGTGCATGACGTTCTGCCCGACGAGCGGATCGAAGGGAGGCTCCATGAAGAACGCGAAGAGTCGCATGAACGCGTCGTTCATGCGCACGATGTCCCAGGCGTGTGTCAGCACGATCGCGGGAAAGGGCTCATGATGCGCGAGGATCGCATCGAACGCCCGGCGCACCGGCAGCATCTGGGGCGCCGACAGATTGGTCTCGCGGTAGACCGGAGCAAACCCGGCGGCAGCGAGGAGCGCATTGCGTTCGCGCAGGGGTAGGTCGAGCGCGCTGGCCAAGATGAGAACCATTTCACGGCTCGGCGACGACTTGCCGTTCTCGACGTAGCTGATGTGACGAGTCGAGACCTCGGACTCGATGGCGAGCTGCTGTTGGCTCATTCGGCGCGCCGAGCGCCACTGGCGCAGAAGAGGACCGAAGCCGGCTGGGGTTGCGTGGGTGGATATCACACCGGGATTCTAACTCCCCTCTTCGCGCTGCCGATGACCTCTGAGGTCATGGCTGGTCGCCGGCAGAGGCTCCAGACTCCACTTCAACAGGAGGCACCCATGAAATTACGACTCTTTTCGCTCGTCGCCCTCTTCGCGGCATTTTCGATCTACACGGCACTCGTGGTCGTGGACCACGGGTACATCGGCTTCGTGGACCTGGCGCTGACCGGGGGCTGGGCGGCACAGATCTTCATCGACCTGTGCATCGCGCTGCTTCTGTTCATCCTCTGGATGGTGGGCGACGCCCGCGAGCACGGGATCAGTGCGTGGCCGTACGTCGTCGCGATTCTGACCACCGGGTCGGTCGGCGCCCTCGCCTACCTCGTGCACCGGACCGCAAAGGGCGAGCACGCACCGATCGTACGGAGTAACGCTACCGCGGCCTAGCGCTCGATGTAGCCGATGGCTTCTAGGTGAGCGGCCACGTCGTTGTCGAGCTCCACGGAGTCGGCAGCGACGGCGTGCTCCTGCGCGAGGGCTCGTTGCTCCAAGAGCGTTTTGGTCCCCATGCGGACTCGATCGGGCGAGCTGGGCGCGAGGTTTTCGCGCTCCGCGGGATCGAGATCGACGCGATACATCTCGATGGGTTGGAGCCCGCGTGGGTTGCCGGGATTCGCGGTGATGAGCTTGTACTCGTCGGTGCCGTCCCGCTCACGAACCGATTCGAGGACGTTACCCTCGTGACTTTCCTCGGCGTACACAAGATCGGTGCCCGTGAAGAGGTCCCCACCCTGGACCCCCTGTGGAACTGGCGCTTGGACCAGGCTCAAGACCGTGGGCATCAGGTCGATGCTCTGAACCCAGTGACGCACGACGGTCCCACCGCGTCGGCTCTGCGGAAGCTTCACCAGCAAGGGAATCCGAACCTGTTCGTCGTAGAGCGTCGTCCCGTGCCAGAACCCCCCATGCTCGTTGAACTCCTCGCCGTGATCGCTCGTCACGATGATCGTGAGCTGGTCGTATAGCCCCCGCTGTCGAAGGCCGGCGACGAGCTTGCCGAGCTCGGCGTCCCAGTACGTGACCTCGCCGTCGTAGAGCGCCGAGAGCACGGGGGCTTCGGAGGCTTCGGGATGCTGGTGCGCCGCACGGGCATACCCGCTCCCGTCATAGGGATGAGCGAAATACGGGTCGTGCGGGTCCATGTACCCCACGAACAGGAACCAGGGTGAAGCGGGCTGCCGATCGATCCAAGCCGTGAGCGCCGCGTTGACGGTTGCTGCGTCTTGGTACGCGGTGCCCGGCAGCACCTCGCCCTGCATCGCCCGCACCTTCTCGACGCGCTGACGAATGAATTGCATGAGCAAGAGCTTGGCGCTGGCGTCGTCGGCGCCCAGGACGAACTCGGGCTCGAGGTATACGTACTCGTCGAAGCCCTGATGGAAGTTGAAATACGGAGCGACGTTGAAGTTGGTCGCATACCCGGCGGTCGTATAGCCCGCCGACGCGAGCGCCTCGGGCAACGTCGTGACGGCGTCGGGCAGCGCGTCGCTCTTCGCCATGACGCCGTGGCTCGACGGAAGCCGTCCGGATAGAATCGATGCAAAGCTCGGGCGAGTCCAGCTCGCATTGGCGAAGGCCTGGTCGAATCGAATCGCGTCCTCGGCGAGGCGGTCGAGGTTTGGCGTCTGACCGCCGCCGTAGCCGTACATGGGCAGATGGTCGGCGCGCAAGGTGTCGACCACGATGAAGAGCACGTTGCCGGTTTGGGCTTCGGCCGCGCGGGCATCACCCGAGGTGCCCGTGCGCGAGATGCCCGAGCCAAGGGCGAGATTGCCGGCAAGCCCAAGCCCGATGACGAGCAGCAAGGCGAGCGCCGTCGGCGCGTGGACGAGCCTCTCGAAGGCGGGTCGCTGGACCAAGACGACAAGCACCCGGGCGATGATTGCGCTCATCCCCGCTGCCACGAACGCGCAACCGAGCAGAACCGCCAGCCCGATCGCGCTCTTCCAAACCAACTCCTCGTGGAAGAAGTCGCGCCGAATGCGAAAAACCCCGAGCGCGAAGGCGAAGGTGCCGACGGTCGCGGCGGCAAAGTAGCCGAATGCGTCTCTCTCAGGGAGTGCGTAGCGCTTCATCCAGCGCCCGCCCAGCGCCGTGGCGAAACCGAGGCCGGCGCCAAACACGGCACAGAGCAGCCCGTAAGACAGCGGTCCGTAGAGAAACACGCGCATCCCGGTCGCGCCTGCGGACGAGAGCGCGATCACGCAGGCCTCGCCTAGGCCCACCATGATGCCGCCGAAGACGCCCGCGGCGAAACCGACGATCAGGCCGCGGATCGGATGGGGCCACCTCTCACGAGGCGCCTTGGGGATCGCCTGGCGAACCAGGTCTTCTCGGTCTGGGTCTTCGACGCGAATGCCAGGGTCGTATCCCGACTTGCGGAGAAGGAAGATCAGGCCGCCGAACGCGGAGACGAGCATCTCGCAGGCGAAGCCGAGCGTCGGGATGAGCACCGCGACGGCGAGTGGGAGCCCCACGGCTGGCGAGGTGTAGAGGGCGACCGCCGCGGCTTCGCGAAGGCCGATTCCATTGATCGACGCAGGGATGAGCGTCGCGAGGATCTGCAACGAAGATGCGAAGAACACCTCGCCGATGCCCAGCTCGACACCGAGCGCCCGCGCGGCGCAGACATAGATGAGATTGTTGAACGCATGCGTGCCAACGCCGAGTGCTGCGGCTTGAATCAGGAGCCCTGTCTTGCCCCGGTACGCGCCCACGGCGTCGATCAGGGTTTGAACACGGGCACGAATCGCCTCGGGAACGAAGCGCGTGAAAAAGAGAAAGAGCTGAGGCTGCGCCAGAAATGCAATGCCTACGACGATGATCGACGCAAAGACGGTGTTCACCAAGAGCACGCCGTCTGTGCCGATGAACCGCATGCCGAAAATGCTCGCGACCATCACCACGACGCCGAAGGCGAGCTGCCCGAGGATCATTTCGACGCCGATCGTCGCGGTGGCGCGGGCCGTCTTGCCTGTATGTTTGGCGACGTCGTAAATGCGCCAGCCGCCAAAACCGGTGAACCCTCCAGGGGTGAATGCGCCCCAGAAACGCGCGATCATGATGGAGCCGCCCAGGAACCGCCATGGAGCGAAGATCCCCTGGCCGACGAGCAGCCGCTGCCAGCGCACCGTGCTGAAGGCGATCGCGACCAGCTGCATGAGCACCGCCGCCAGCACCCAGCCCCAGTGCAAGTCGCTGAGCCGCCCCAGCAAGTCTTCGGCACCATCGCGGCGCAGCACCTTGTGGAAGATGAACGCCAACATGCCGAAGGAGAACACCAACTTCAAAACAAAGACCGCGATTCGTCTTGGGTTTGCGCGCACGTCGCCTGCGGCCTCAGTTAACCGGTACACGCTAAAGGGTCAAATTGCCTGCTGGACGTGCAGGTGCCGGCACTTAGTTGCGCCGAGGTCTCGGGGTTGGTAGCGACGCCAGATGCGACACCAAGCAGTGACTCGATTCGGATTCTGGACCTTGCTCTTCGTTCTGGCGTGCAAGGGAGGCGAGGCCGCTGCCCCGACCGAGGAGCCCGTCGCCTCCGCGCAGGAGGCGCGCCCCGACGGGGCAGGGAAGCCAGCATCGGTTCCGGCGCGGAAGCCGGCGGCGGGAGGCTTGCCCGACTCCCTTCCAAATGGACTGCTTCTCGCCTACTCGCAGTTCCAAGTCGTGAACGGGCAGGCGACCGCCAAGCCGGGGCCCGCGCGTCTCGACATTCTGACGCGTTCGGACGGCGAGTGGAGAACCGAAACCGTGGAAGATGCGCAAAGCAACGTGTTCCACAAGGCGATGGTCTTGACCCCGCGTGGGCAAGCGCCGGGCATCCTCACCCTTGGAGGCTCGGGCGCCTACGTCAAGCTCTGGCGGCGGGACAAGGGGCAATGGCGGGCGAGCACGCTCTGGCACGAGAAGTTCGGCGGTAAGTTCGATCGGATGCGCGACGCGGAGGTCGCGGACCTCTACGGCGACGGCACCCCTGCGATCGCGGTCGCAACGCACGACCAGGGTGTCGTCGCGATCCTCCGACAGCAGGCAGACGACTGGAAGGTGCAGAAGATCGACGGGAAGAGAGACACGTTCGTTCACGAGATCGAGATCGGGGATCTCGACAAAGACGGCGTGCTCGAAGTCTACGCCACCCCGAGCGAGCCCAACAAGCTCGATGCGGAGGCGCAGCACGGCGAAGTGGTGCGGTACGTGCCGAAGAAGGGTCAAGGCCCGACCATCGTCGCGGACCTCGGTACGCGGCACGCCAAGGAGATCTACGTGGGCGACGTCGATGGAGACGGGGTCGATGAGCTCTACGTTGCGGTCGAAGCTCTCACGAAGGGGCGCGGCGCCGAGCTCGAGCTCGTCGAGCCGGTCGAGATTCGCCGCTACGACGCGGGGACTCCGCCGGACGCCAAACTGGTCATCGCCACGATCGCCGATCGACTCTGCCGTTTCTTGTCGGTGGGTGACGTCGATGGGGACGGCAAGAAGGAGATGGTCGCCGCATCGTTCAGCAAGGGTCTGTGGCTTCTGCGCCCTGGCAAGAACCCGAAGTCAGAGTGGGGCATCGAGAGCATCGACCGGGATTCCGGAGGGTTCGAGCACGCTGCGCTCCTCACGGACCTCGACGGCGATGGGAGCGACGAGCTCTACGTCGCGGCCGACATGCAAGGCGAGCTTCGACGCTACGTCTGGGCGGGCGGACGGGCGAAGCGCGAGGTGATCTTGCGAAGAGACATCCCGATGTCACGCATGACCTGGAACATCATGCCAGTTTCGGTGTCTGTTCTCGGCCGCTAGGTCTCTTGCAGCCTCGGCATCAACTCAGCGAAGTTGCAAGGCCGATAGCGAATGTCCAGCTGGTAGCGCAGGATGCCGTCCCAGGCATCCTTGCACGCCCCGGTGGAGCCCGGCAGGGCAAACAAATACGTCCCGCGTGCGACTCCGGCGCATGCCCGCGACTGAATGGTCGAGGTGCCGATGTGCTCGTAGCTCAGCATGCGGAAGAGCTCGCCAAAGCCGGGGATCGACTTGTCCCAAACCGCTTCGAATGCTTCCGGGGTGACGTCACGACCGGTGACGCCGGTGCCTCCAGTGGCCAGGACGACCTCGACGTTGGGTTCTTTGATCCAACGTCGGAGCTGTACTTCGATCTGCTTGCGGTCGTCTGGGATGATGACCTTGTCCATCACGTGATGACCGGCTTCGAGCGCGCGCTCGACCAAGTAAGCCCCGGACTTGTCGGTTTCTTCGGTGCGGGTATCGGAGAC
>JBAVOF010000109.1:0-2521 GCA_049691835.1 Polyangiales bacterium | reverse complement strand
CTTCTGAAGCTCGTCGCGTTCCGCCGTGCTCAGCGCCTCGGGCGGCCCCTTGCCCCGATCGATTTCGTCTTGCTTCACCCACTTGCGAAGCGCCGTGACCGAGAGGTCCAAGTCCCGGGCCACCTGGCTCACATTGCCATCGCCTTGCTTGACCAGACGAACCGCCTCTCGCTTGAACTCGTCGGTGAACTTCCTTCGTTTCCGTTTCTCCATGGACATCTCCCAGCGCATTGTTGCGCCTTCTTCGGTGTCCACAAATTCCAGGGAAGTCTAGAGTGCTTCTGTCGGGCTGTTGGGTGACGAAGCATGTAGCGATCGTTAGCGCGAATGAAGCCGACGCGACGTTCGTGCTTCAGTACGAACATGGGTTCGAGGACTATCGGTTGAAGTGGGAGGGCGCCGAACGCGAGGCGCTCGACCGCTGCTCGGCGTGGGGGTACTCCGGCGTCGAGTTTTCCGACTCCGGTACCATCGAGTGCATCGAACGGCACGAGCGAAATGTCACGGGCTTCCGCCCACCGGGACAGTCCGAAGAGCCCGGCATGGGCACCCAAGCCGCAGAGCTCGAGCGGAGCCGACGCAGCATCGGCACCGTCGGCACGAGCCTCCGAACGGTGCCCAAGACCAATGACTTCGGTTGCATCCGCTGGCGCGTGACGTACATCGGCCACTGCACGGACTAGCCCGGTTCCGGGCCCGCCCTTCGGTCACGAAAGCCGAACGAGCATCCGGACCAACGGCGAGCAGGAGAAACGTCGCGATGACTACCAGGTGTAGCGCACGGTGTAATGGATGACTTTCTCCCCGTCTTTGCCGACTTTGACGCGGAAGTGCGCCGTGTTGGCATCGTACTTCTCGTGCTTGTCCGAGGCCTTGATGATCTCCCAGTTGTTCCAGCGGTAGAGGGTCTCCTTCACGAGCACTTCGATCGGTACGTCCTTGTGGTTCCGAAGTCGGATCTCGAAGCTCTCGGTGATGACGTGGCCGCTGGTGTCGACCTTGTAGTCGGTTCGCTTGCGCTCGCCCACGATGTCGAACGCATCGCCGATGTGCAGCCGAATGGTCTCGTCCTTCGGTGTGTGGTCGATCTCGTCTTCGCCGATGAATTCGAGCGCCCCGTCCGCTTCGTCACGCTTGTAGAGCCGCACCTTGCCCTTTGGGCAGAGCCATGCCCATGTGGTTTCGCTTCGAGTTCGTCACTTCGAGGATGACGTTGACTTTGCTGTTTGACTGCTCGCTGCCGTAGCCCGGGTCACTCACGAGTCCTCCATAGAAACGGTATTCTGGTGCGCCGTCGTAGAGGAACACTTTCTTCACCGGTACGTCCGCCGCCTTCAAGAGCTCGACCTGCTTGGTCTGGTTATCGGCGACGGTCGTTTGCCGACCGAGCGTGTAGAGGTGGTACTCGAAAAAGGCCTTCTCTTCGAAGCTCGGTGCGGCCTCGGCGACCATCATGTCTTTGCGATACGCCCGCATCGGCGGTTGGACACGGCGGACATCGCCCGCGATGAGCTTCAAGCGGGCATTCTCGTACGTTGCTCCGGAGTGATTCTCGATCGTCACCCATCCACCCAGGTCGAGCGCGGTGTCTTTTTCGTTGAGCACGGCGTTGTAGTCCGCGTGCCACCCGAGCCCACCGGTCTGATAAGCAACCTCGACCAACTGGCGGCCGATCTTCTTGGTGGCCAGCTTCCAGACCAGCGTGGGCTTGGTGATCAATCCGTCGGGTAAGGCCCCGAGCTGGATGTCTTTCACGTTGTCGCCTCGCTGGATCATCACGACGTTCTCGGCCTGGCGCAGTACCAGCTGAGCGGAATCGAAGCTGAGGAGCGTCCCTGAGTATCGGGAACCGTCCTTGGTCAGCACCGCGATCGACCGATCGATGTGCTTGTCGAGCAGCTTGTCGGCGGACACCAAATCGTATTCGTAGTTCTGCTCGAGCACGGTGGTGCCTGGATGGGTGAGCGATTTGAACTGCACGGTGGTCCCGTCGATCTGCGCGGCGACCCCGGTGAACCGAATCGTCCCCATGTTCTTCGTCAGGTCCACGGTTCGCTTCTCACGCACCACCCCGAAGTCCTGGTTGTAGATGGTGAGCGCCACCCCCTCGGCGTCTTCAGCTCCCGCCGGTATGGCGGCACCAGCGACCAGCGCGGCCCATATGATCAGTGCTCTTTGCGTCCTCATCGTTGCTCCTTCGCCCTTTCCATTAGGCAGAACCGTCACGTGTGTCGACGACCCGTTCCTTCACCAGTAGACGCGTGTGGGTCCCTTTTGGATCTGACGATCTTCTTCAAGGCGGTTCCGGGCCCCTGCAGCACCTGTCCCGAGGAGCGCGGGAGCGCGCGTATCTGGGCTAGATCACGAGGGTCTCGGCCTTTCGCGACGCCCGGTGCCCGCGCAAGGCACCAGGGAAGGGAGTCATCTTGTCGAGGGAATCGGGAAACGAAGCGATCTCGTAGCCGTGGTAGAGGAATGATTCGTCGGATGAATCGGGCGAAGCGACCAGGAGCGCCAAAGG
>JBAVOF010000108.1:0-4998 GCA_049691835.1 Polyangiales bacterium | reverse complement strand
CCTCATTCCAGAGCGCCATCAGCGTGAGATACAGACGGCCGAGGATGCCTCCCGCGAGCTGGTACGAGGACGCTTGCTAGCGGCGGGTCCGACGAGCGCTGGCGAGATTGGACGGGTGCTCGGCTTGAGCATCAGCCTCGTCGACGGCGCGCTCGGCGCGCTCGAAGGTGAAGGTTTCGTCCTGCGCGGAAACTTCACGCCGCGCGCGACCGAGGTCGAATGGTGTGAACGGGGCCTTCTTGCGCGAATTCACCGATACACCCTCAACCGGCTGCGCAAAGAAATCGAGGCGGTCACCGCGGCGGACTATTTGCGATTCCTGTTCGGCTGGCAGCACGCCGCCCCTGGGACGCGCATGGAGGGGCCAGAAGGGCTCGCCGCCATCATCGAGCAGCTCGAGGGCATGGAAGCAGGTGCGGCGGCATGGGAATCCGATCTGCTACCCGTTCGGATGGAAGGCTACGACCCGAGTTGGCTCGATCAACTGTGCATCTCGGGTCGAGTCAGTTGGAGTCGTCGCACTCCGTCCACGGGCCAGGCATCGAGCCCCATCCGCACGAGCCCCGTGGCGTTTACTCGGCGCGAGCAAACTCGAACCTGGCGTTTCTGCGCATCGTCGAGCGACGCGATATCAGCCGACGCAGGTCTTGCCCTCGACACGCTTCGGAAGTCTGGCGCCAGCTTCTTCGACGACATCGTTCGCCAAACAGGGTTGCTTCCGAGTCAGGCGCAAGAGGCTCTGGGCGAGCTCGTTTCGCTCGGATCGGTGACTGCCGATGGCTTCACCGGGCTCCGCGCATTGCTGGCACCCGACCTCAAACGACAGCGGCCAGGACGGCGCGCGGTCGCCGGATACAGCATGCAAGCAGCGGGCCGATGGACCGTCCTGCCCAACGTCTCTGAGGACCACGACATCGAGAGCATCGCGTGGGTTCTCCTGCATCGCTGGGGTGTGGTCTTCCGCCGTCTGCTCGATCGAGAAGGCGACCTGCCGCCCTGGTACGCACTATTGCGCGTGTACCGCCGGTTGGAAGCGCAGGGCCGGATTCGCGGAGGCCGTTTCGTGGCCGGATTCGCTGGAGAGCAGTATGCGCTACCCGAGGCGGTTACGGCCCTTCGAAAGGCCCGTCGTCAGGCGGAGACCGGCGAGCTGGTGTCGATCAGCGCCGCGGACCCCCTCAACCTCACGGGAGTGCTCACACCCGGTCATCGCGTTCCTGCCACGCCCAGGAACCGGATCCTCCTTCGGGATGGTGTGCCCATCGCATTTCGCGAGGGCAGCGAAACGCACTTCCTGGACGATCCTGCAGACGAACGTTGGACGCTCTCCCAGGCGCTGCAGCGACAGCCGATCCCGAGAGCCGTGCGGGCGTACCTCGGCAATCAACGATGAAGTGAAACGGGTGAGATGGTGGCGTCGATGACGTTTCGTGTGCTCATGGTGATCGTCTTCGCTTGGATTCTCGCTGATGCGGCATGCACAGGCGATGGCCCAACGAGCCCCGGCGACGCCGGCGCGGGTGGAACGGGCGGTTCGGGCCCGTGCAAGAGCAACGAAGTGGTGGTGCAACAGCTCGTCCCCACCGACACCGTTTGCGACTTGGAAGCGCCGGTGTCTCAGTGCGAGGACTTTTGCGAAATCGAATGTCTCGACAACGACTTCGAACTCGGCTCCAGAGGCTCGGGCTGCGCCCGGGAAGACGACACCGCGTATTGCCGCTGCGTCTGCGCGTACTGCAGGGCGGCCTAGTTGAGCGTCCGTGGCAGCATGGTATGAGCCCATGCACGATGACGGATCCCCTGGACAGGTGCTTTTCCGAAGCCCAGATCAACGGTCTCACGCTTCGCAACCGTCTCATCAAGGCGGCCACGTTCGAGGGGAAGTGTCCGGGAGGGGTTCCAAGCGACGCGCTGCTGCGTTTTCACGAACGCATTGGCAACGGTGGCGTCGGCATGACCACCATCGCTTACTGCGCCGCCGAGTCCGACGGGCGAATTCATGAGCACATGATGTACATGCACGAGGGGATTCGCCCCGAGCTCGAGCGACTCGTTCGAGCGGTTCAGGCAACCGGCGCCAAGGTGTCCGGACAGCTCGGTCACTGCGGTGCCTTCACGAAGAACCGCGAATTCAGCGCAAAGAGACCGCTCGGACCCTCGAAGGGGACGAACGCACTTGGGCTTCCGTACGGTCTGTCCCGCATTGCCGAGATGACCAAAGCGCAGATCCGCGATCGGGTGGCAGTGATCGGGCGCGGAGCGGGCTTCATGAAGTCCGCCGGATTCGACGCGATCGAGGTCCACTTCGGTCACGGCTACGGCATCAGCCAGTTCATCAGCCCGAAGACCAACAAGCGTAAGGACGAGTACGGCGGTCGCCTACAAAACCGTATGCGCTTCGCGCTCGAGGTTCTGGCCGAAGTACGAAAGACGGTCGGCGACGACTACCCATTGCTCGGAAAGATCAGCATGACCGACGGAGTGCCGGGTGGGGTCACGTACGACGACGCGGTGGAGATCGCAGCGATGCTCGAGGCCGGCGGCTTGGATGTGATCATCTGTAGCGGCGGCACGAGCAGCATGAATCCCATGCTGTTGTTTCGTGGCGACAGCATGGTCCCCGGTTTGATCGAGCACGAAAAGAGCCGCCTGATGAAGATCGGCATTCGCCTCGCCGCACCGCTGATGTTCAAGACCTACCCCTACGAAGAACTGTACTTCCTCGATCAGGCACGACGCATTCGCGACCGGGTGCAATGCGGTGTCTGCTACATCGGCGGGGTCTGCACCAATGACAGCATCCGCACGGTGATGGATGCCGGATTCGATTTCATCCAACTCGGCCGAGCGCTGATCTTCGACCCCGATCTTCCAAAGAGGGCTCGGGCTCGTCTCGACTACCGAAATGGCTGCAGCCACTGCAACAAATGCGCAACCCTGATCGAAGCCCCCGGCGGCATCTACTGTGTGGAACGACCGGCCAACTTCGCGCCACACGCATGAACGCCTCGCTCCAGAAACTGACCACGATCCCTTACAGGATTCGGGGAATCGAGCTCGACGCCACAGGCTTCGTGTCCCCTGGCTGGTTGTCGCGCATCTTCGAGCACTCGAGATGGCAGGTCTTCGCAATGGACGATTTCGCCCTCCGCAATCGAATGGAGGGCGGCGTGGCCCGTGCGGCGACCTTCGAATACCGCGAAGCCCTGGGCTACCAAGACGAGCTCGAAATCGCTACCTGGGTCGCCCGCGTCGGACGCACCAGTTTTGATTTCGGCCACCGGATCATCCGTCTGCGCGACGGCGCGATTGCCGCCCGCGCCCGGATGACCATCGTCAACCTAGGGCCGGACGGCCCGGCCGCGCTCGACCCCGTCGTCGCCAGCTTTGTGACCGAGGAGCCCGCTCCATCGGTTCGACCTTGGCCGGATGGCGAGCGCTCTCGATCCTGGAAGCGGCAGTGGATCGTCCGCCCGAGCGACCAGGATAGCTTTGCGCACGTCAATCAGGCCCGCTACGTCGACTATATCGACGATACCCGCTGGTTTGCCGCCCAGGCTGGCGAGGCCGCGGGGTTGGAAGGCCGCTTGACCGGCCTATCGGTTGAGTACGGCCGAGAAGCCCACGCCGGAGAGCTCGTCCAGATGGAAACCTGGGTAACGGGCGAGCGCAGCCGCGCCTACGAGCTCACTCGAGAGCCGAGCGGCGAGCTCCTTGCTCGGGGGCAAGCTCTGCAACTGGAGGGTTGAAGAGGGTCGCTTCCAAGGGGCTTTGGGTCTATTCTCCGACGCGATGTTTCCCTCGCCTGGTGGCGCACATCCTCCGCCAGAAGAGCTGTTCGCCGGGCGTTACGCGGTCGACGGCGTATTGCCGTGGGGCGGGGTGATTCCCTATTATCGGGCGTCCTCGGAGGGCACGGCGCTCATTGTGTCTGTCATGCCGATGGACGTGAGCCGATCCATCCCGGCTGAGGCGGCGTTTGCAAAGCTGGCTCATGCGCTCGGCTCCATTCGCTCGCGCGCGATTCCCCGTGTGCTGGACGCCGGTGTCATCGACGGTGTGCCCTACTTGGCCTTCCACGATACGCGAGGAACTCTTCTGACGGATATCCTGCAAGATCGCCCACTTGGTTCCCTCACGGTGCTTCGGATTGCAACCGAAGTCCTCGATGCACTCGATGCGGGACACGCACAGGGGTTGGTTCACGGTGACCTCACCCCTCAGAACATCGTCGTCACCCGGGAACGAGACGGCAGACTCGGGGCGCGGGTGATCGGCATGGGCGCCGTCCCCCTGCTCCGCGGACACCCCGAATCTGGCCCCCAGGTGACACACACCGGCTCGGGCAAGCACGCCGTCGCATATATGGCGCCCGAGCTCTTCGCAGGCGGGACTTTCGGAGCGAGCGCGGACCTCTATTCGGTGGGCGCCCTGCTCCACCACATGGTGATCGGCTCCCCACCGGTCGGCTGGGAAACCGACGAAGGGTTCGACGACGTCCCTGGGCTTCCGGATATCATCCGCCGGGCGATGGCGAGGCGTCCCCACGACCGTTACCCGGATGCGGCAGCCATGCGCACCGCCCTCGAGTGGATCGAGGTTCAGTCGGCCAAGAACAATCCCCACACTCAAGACATCGCACCGTGGATGGAGACTTCGCACATCGGCTCTATCCCCGTTCCCACGCTGGCGTCCTCTCTGCCGCCGACATACAGGAGCAGCAGCCACCCCGCGGGCAAGATTCTCAGCACATCTGGCGCGCGGCCAATTCCCGTCGAGCCCATCGTGATTGAAGAGATCGACCCGGATGCGGATCGTCGATGGGTGCAGATCACCCTCCTCCTGATCCTGCTGGGCGCCCTGGTGTTCTCCGGGTACTGGTGGAGGGCGAAAACCAGACCACTCGATAGCGCCGTCCCCGTTGCGCCGGAGCTGATCTCAACCGATGCCGACTAGCCCACCAGTCTCCAGAACCACGGACGAGGAGCTGATGGAGGC
>JBAVOF010000107.1:0-1730 GCA_049691835.1 Polyangiales bacterium | reverse complement strand
ACGAGCGTCGCCGCGGCGAACGCGGCAAGCCAACTGTTCAAGTTAAGACGACTCATGAATAATCCTCTCCATTCGCGCTGCTGGGTCAGCACTCGATTTTCGCGAAGCGTACATTCGTTCCGACTCACGCAGCAAACCAAATACGCATGGAGATCCAACTCATGATGCATGGAGACAGGGCCGTTCGAGTCGGGTGTCTGAATCATCCCGGCTTTGCCCCGCTCATCGATCCACCGTACCCACGCAATCCTCGCAAGTAGTAGATCCGCACGCCAGCGTAGACCAGCGAGGTCCAGATGGCTGCGTGGACCGCGGGTGGAAATGCGCCCACGGTCAGCCCCAGACGGACCCCGACCGCGATCTGGAGCGCGTCACCGATCAGGTATGCCGCAATCACGCGCCTCAAGAACCAATCCCCGCCTTCGCGCAGCGCCGCCCAGAGGACCAGAGACAAGACGATCAACAGCACCGCGTACCAACGGCCGAATTCGACCGCCGCGATCGGCAGCGGCTCGGACACAAACTGGCCTAGAAACGTGGCCGGGAAGAACAAAGCAAACGCTGCGCTCGCAAGATTGCTGATCGCCTCGAAGTAGAAGATCGCCCGCACTGTCGACATCTCAAATCGGCCTTCGGTTAGGTCAAAACGGGTAGGCTTGCAGTGTGTCCAAGGCCATCGTCATCAGCATTTGAACCGCCTCCGGCGAGTCGGTGGGAATGCCGGCCGCGCCGCCGCCGTAGATCGCGGAGCTGCGAGGCTTGGAGTTGCGGTGTTCGAGCGCGTAGGCGACCGCCTCGGGCAGATCGGTGGCAAACGCGCGCCTCACCTCCGGTATGGTCTGCGGGCGGGTCACGCACATGTGAATCGCCGCGGGATTTTGCTGACCGTTGAACCGCCAGGCGCGGGTCTTCATGAAATCATTGACGTGGTAGATGTCGAACTGGTCCGAGTGGAACGAGAAGCAGAACGTCGGGGAGCCCATGAGCGTGAGCTCCGGCAGGCGCTTAACCACCTCTTGCATCTCGAAGGCGGTGTCGAAGATCTCCTTCGCGTAGCGCATGTATCCCTCTCGACCATAGCGCACCATGGCCGCCCAGGTCGCCGCGATGAGGCCGCCCGAGCGGCTGCCCGCCAGACCATTGGACGCATAGATGCCCCCCTTCCAGCTGGGCTCGATGTGGTACTGGTACCTGCGAAACGAGGTGTCCCGGTAAACCACGACCGAGGTACCTTTCAACCCGTACCCAAACTTGTGCGTGTCGGCAGAGATCGACGTCACGCCGGGCAGCCGAAAGTCGAAAACCGGGATGTCATAGCCGAGTGCTTCGCCCCAGGGAAGGATGAACCCCCCGAGACAAGCGTCCACATGCAGACCGATGCCGTGTTCCACCGCCAAGTCCGACAATGCATCGATGGGATCGATCGTGCCGTAGGGGTAGTTGCCCGCCGAGCCGACGATAGCGACAGTGCGTTCGTCGATCCGATCGCGCACGAAGTCCACGTCGACCAGGGTCGTGATCGCGTCCGTGGGCGCCTCGACGATTTCGACGCCGAGAAAGTGCGCGCCCTTTCGGAACGCTGGATGGGCGGTGTCCGGGATGATTACCGTGGGATGGTCCACGCCGCGCTCGTCCCGGGCTTTGTCTCGATAGACGAGTAGCGGATTGATGATGCTTTCCGTTCCGCCGAAACCGACCGCGCCGCAGGCTGTGTGTGAGGGGTTCTGCTT
>JBAVOF010000106.1:0-1910 GCA_049691835.1 Polyangiales bacterium | reverse complement strand
GGGGTCGGTTCGGCGGGAATGCCCGGGTGCGGCCAGCGCGCTTTGGCCCAAGCGATGATTTCTTCGCGGCGGTCGTGAATGGCTTCGGGAGTCCAATCCGAGGCCGACGTGCTGGTCGTCACCGTATTCTGAATGAGACACGCCATGAAGACACAACAGCATCAGATTACCTTGGACGGAGTCACCTTTGAAGGTGACCTCCCGTTCTACGTCAGCGAGACGCGGCCGGAGCTCGGAGCGCTCACGCGCGATGAGGACCTCAGGCGCTTCAACCGCGCCGTGGTCCGAAAGATTGCCGAGCTTGGCCTGCAGGGCCCGGAGTCGCTCCGGTTCTGCCGCAAGGTCGCTGGCCTCGGCGTCGTCGAGTTCGCGACTCCGACAAGTTCGAACGTTTGAAATCACAATCTGTGATCTCGACGCCACCTGGCCGCGGCGGTCGCAGGACCGCTCGATACGCGTTCACTGAGCAAGGCGTGGCCGAGCGTAGTAAACACAAAGGCCCTGTCGGCGCAGTTCCTCACGCGACATAACACTTAGTACCGCGCAATTCGGCGCTTTACTCGAGCCCAATGGGCTACGAGAGTGCTCGTCGGCGGCATGCGTGTCCTCGGCACGAATCACGGTGGCACGAATCACGGCGTGTTCACGGATCGGGTCGGGACCCTGACCAACGACTTCTTCGTCAACCTGACCGACATGCACTACAGCTGGGCGCCGTCTGGTGATGGTCTCTACGAGATCCGCGATCGCGGCACGGACGAGGTGAAGTGGACGGCCACGCGCGTCGATCTGGTCTTTGGGTCCAACTCGATCCTTCGCGCGTATGCCGAGCTCTATGCCCAGGAAGACAATAAGGAGAAGTTCGTCAAGGACTTCATCGCAGCATGGACCAAAGTCATGAACGCGGACCGCTTCGACCTTGTGGACCGAGCGTGAACCATACCAAGGAGAAGACGATGAACATCAACATCGGCATCGAACCACGAGCGACCGGACATTCACGTGGGGGCGAAGCACCTGGTGCATGACTACATCGGTGGACGCCTCAAACACGACGATGCGGACAAGCATTCTTCCAGAGCTTCGACGAATTGCCCCGTTGACTCTATCAATATGCACGTTAGCCGGTTCATCCTATTGACGCCCTTTCTGTAGGAGGAAAGCCATGGTCCGGATGAGAGGCGCGAGCCTCGTGCTCGCATTCGTCGTCGCTCCATTCACACTCGCCGGCGGCGGCTGCAAACAGTCGACCCCCTCAACGAAAGAGGCCGCCGGTGCTACCGGGGAGATCACTGCCACCGTGAACGAGTCGGGATTCCAGCCCGACACTTGGAAGATCCCGGCCGGCCGGGAAACGACGATGACCCTCAAGAACACGGGATCGCAGGCGCACGACTGGACGGTCCTCGCGGATCGCGTCTCATCGCAGGACGACCTGCTCCGCTACATCGATCAAGATGGAGCGGTCCTGGCCCGAACGGGAGACGTGGCTCCGGGAAATAGCCGGAGCGTCAAGTTTCGTATCGACGATCCGGGTAGCTACCAGGTCGTCTGCGTCCAACGCGGGCATTTCGCCATCGCCGGGCAGGGCACGCTCGTCGTGAAGTAGCCGACGGCACCGCCGAACGGTCTAATGGGCGGGGTTGTTGCGAGTCTCCGCCTTGGGAGGCACTCCGAAATCTCGGCGAATGTCTTCCACCGGCCGGTCAAAGTAGTCCCAGGGATCGAAGTCTCTCCACATGTCCCTGTTGACTTGGCATCCTCGGGCAAACGCCGCGATCAGCTTTTCAGGGTCCGCCTGCAGGCTTTCTGACGGAGCCACCGGGGCGACTTGCACATTCAGGTGATACTGTGCCAACCCGAAGAGTATTCCGTAGAGGGGATCCTCAAATTGGCAACCGGCTTGGAAG
>JBAVOF010000105.1:0-11916 GCA_049691835.1 Polyangiales bacterium | reverse complement strand
GGTCTCGTCCTGACCTTCATGGTCGTGATCCCCAGCGTGGTGGTGGCCGTGGTCGTGATGATCAAGCGAGTCGTGAAACACGATGTGCGCCAGGGGAACAACGTCGAATCCCAACAGCCAGAGGCCGCAGGCGAGGAGCGCCCAATGCTGCCTCACGCAGTTTCTAAGCCGGGTCCCGCGACGCATGAGCCCGGAAACTACTGGAATCCACCGCTCTTGTCACTCGATCGCGTCGAGAGAAGCAGCACGCCAATACGTGCGTGTTAGGATTGCGGGATGTCGCGATTGGAACAAGCTTTCCGCAGATTCGACGACGCCAATGCAGAGGATCCGAACACAGAAACGGTGAACGGGCGGTCCGTGCCCAAGGAGCTCGTGTACGGACAGCGCATGACCGCGCGTCTTGCTGTGTTCGCCCCCGACGCCTCGGAAGCCGTGAGGCTCGCGGCGCGGGCTCAGCACATCCGTCGCTGGGAAGTTCCCCGGGCCAGCTACCCAGAGGGTCGGGCGGGCTACCTCAAGTGGCGTACCGATCTTTACAAGCGACACGGCGCCATCGCGGGGGAGATCATGAAGGCGGTCGGGTATGACGACGAAGTCGTTGGTCGGGTGCAGACGCTGTTGCGTAAGCGCGGCCTGAAGACCGATCCCGAAGTGCAGCTATTGGAAGACGTAGCTTGCCTGGTCTTCCTCGAGCACTATTTCCACGCGTTTGCGAAACAACACGAAGTCGGGAAGCTGACTGAAATCGTGCAGAAGACTTGGAGGAAGATGAGCGTGAAGGCGCATGAGGCGGCGCTTCAGCTCGAGCAGACCCCCGAAGACCTCGCGCTCATCAAGCGGGCTTTGCAGAGCCCGTAACGTTCGGTGGAATCGAGTAAGTCACCGTCGCGTGTGCGACTGCTTCGTCGCTCCCGACCGAATAGATCGTGACTTCTCCCACGGCGAGTCGCTGCCCGAGCTTGAGGATCTCGGCCTCGGCGATCAGGTCTGCCGGCTTGGGCGCCCGCAGGAAGTGGATGTTGAGGCTCGTGGTGAGCGCGAGCGGAACAGGCCCGATCGCAGCGAGGAGCAGATAGTACATCGCCGTGTCCGCTATCGTCATCAAGGCCGGACCCGAAACCGTGCCGCCGGGTCGAAGGTATCTCTCGGTGATTCCTACTCGGATTCGCAGGAACCCAGTTCGCAAATCCTCGATCTCGATCGGCATTCGAGCTTGCGGGAAGAACATCGCCATGAAGTCCTTGATCTCGTCGGCGGTCATTTCCGGCATCAGAGCTTGAGGCGCCCTTCCTTCACGTCAGCCCAGCGTTCTTCGGTCAGACGCTCGTACCCGGTGCTCGTCCGAACATAAAGGGGGTCGGAGACCAATGATGGGTCGACGCCCTCCCTCCGTAGCTCGGTTTTCTGAACTTTGAAGGTGCCGGTCTTGGCGAGGTCACTCATCACGCGGACGAACCGTGGCTGTGCGTAAGGAGGGAGGTCCGAGACCACCCGCCAGAATGCAACCGGATCGAACTTACCCGACGGAACGACCGCGGCGAGCCCGGCCTGGCCGTCCATATTGGGGACAGGCACTCCGATGATGGTGGCTTCGTCGATTCCATCGTTGTGCGTGATGACGTCCGCGACTTCCGCCGTCGACACGTTTTCTCCCTTCCAGCGAAACGTGTCGCCGATGCGGTCCACGAAGTAGTAGAAGCCATCGGCGTCGCGGCGCAGGAGGTCCCCCGAACGGAAGTACTGGTCGCCCTTCCGGAACACGTTGCGCAGAAGCTTCTTTTCGGTGGCAGCCTCGTCGGTGTAGCCGCGATACTCGAGCCCGCCGGTGGACACCTTCGGGACCCGGATCAGCAATTCGCCGACCTCGTTGGCCTCGCATCGAATGCAGAAACCTCGCTGGTCGCGCAAATGCTGGTCGAGGTCGACGTCGTACTGGACGATGCTCAACCATCCCGCCAGCCCGCCCAGCGGGACGCGGCCTACGGAGCCCTCACGCCCGCTGATGTTGGCGATGAATCCCGGCGCCTCGGTGGCGCCATAGAACTCTCTGACGTGCTCGATTCCAAAACGCGCTTTGAACCTCGGCCAGATGTCCGGACGAAGCCCATTTCCAACGGCGACGCGTACGGGATTGGGAAGCTCCTTCGGATGTGGCGGCGAGTTGACGAGGTAACGGCAGAGCTCCCCAATGTAGAGGATTGCGGTTGCGTTGTATCGATGGACGTCGTCCCAGAACGCGCTCGCGCTGAATGAACGCCGCATGGCCATCGGAACGCGAGCGATCATTGAGGCTGCAGCGCCCAAGAGCAGACCGTTGGCGTGGTAAAGCGGAAGCACGCAGTAGAGCTTGTCCCCAGGGCGGAAGTCGTACATCAACGGCCCGAACCCCGCACCGGCAAGAATCGCTCGGGCGTGCGAGATGCGGCAGGGCTTGGGCAGCCCAGTCGTTCCAGACGTGTAGATGTAGATGAAGTCGTCTTCGGCTCGGACCGCCGCACGCGGGAATGGCGTCGAGGGCGTGTCCGCGAGAAGGCTCGCGTACGGGTTGTCGTCGAATACGAGTATTCGTTCGAGTGACTTGCAAAGCGCATCGCACTCCCGGAGCCCGGGCTCTAGCGCTTGACTGACGAGAACGACCTTTGCTTTCGAGACATCGACGGCGTGCGATAACGGTCGTCCGCGTAGATTGGTGTTCACCAGCGCTGCGGTTGCGCCGATACGGGAAATCCCGAGCACCGAAGCGATGTAAAATGGTGAGTTCTCGGCCAGAAGCGCCACCACGTCACCCCGCTTCACGCCCGCCGCCGCGAGCACGTGCGCGACCCGCGACGTAGCAGTGGCCAGCTCCGACCAGGTCAGATGCTCGTTCTCCATCTCGAACGCGAGGTCATGCGGCGCATCTTCGGCGTTCTTCAACGCGACTTGGAGCAAACTGTCGATCCGTCCGAGGCGCGTGCGGAGCAACCATGGAACGGTGCCTCTCAATGCTTTGGGGCCGAAACGCAGCTCTGCTAGGACCGACGACCGCCACGATGAGGAAGCAAGGCGCTCGAACATGTCGGGAAGTGTACGCCCTCCGAACGCAGATTCGAGCCCTTTTTTCTGGCCCTTCATGATACAACAACTGCCCCGTGCCGACGTGGACCGACATCAAGGATCACGCGAGGTCCAGCTACAAGCTGGCCGAGGAACACGAGCATAGTTTGAAGGTCGTGTTCGAGTACCCCGGGCGGCGTCTTCAGGCCGTTATCGTTTCACACTACCATGCGATGGGGCGTTCATGGGTCGACTTTTCGTCAGCCTGCTGCCGAATCGATCGCATGGACCCGAAGGCAGCGTTGAGGCAAAGCTTCAACCTGGCGGTCGGCTCCCTTTGTTTGGATGGTGACGTCTACGTGGTGCGCCACACCGTGATGGTCGACGATCTGCAGCTAGCGGACCTCGAGGTCTCGATCCACGCGGTGGCACGAGCGGCCGATCAGATCGAGCAATCGCTTCCCATCTACGAACCGGCTTCGGACATGCGGTCGGACGCAGACGAGGAGAGCGCCTGACATGACCCGTCACGCGACGCGTTCAAACGCGCGCAGCCTCTCGACGAGTTGTGGGCGCGTCTGAACTCCCAGCTTGTGCATCGCCGATCGCAAGCTGGCCGAGATCTTGGATTGCGAGATGCCCAGGCGGTAGCCGATCAGCTTGCTGGTTTCGCCGAGGGCCGCGTACGTCGCCACTTGGTGTTCGCGATCGGTCAGGCCGCGGGGGTCTTTCAAGTCGGGCGGATTGCGGTGAGCGAGCACGAAGCGGCGACCGTCGCTGTCGAACCAGTCGACCATCGACCAACGTCCTTCGACGAGGGCTCGCCAAATCTCGAGAGCTTTGCGGGGATCGTCTCGACGTAGGCGACCACGGGCTCTGTCGATGAGACAGGCCGCCTCACGGACGAACTCAGCCATGCTCGGGTTTGCGGCCTCTCCGACTGCATCGGTGATCGCGAATTTCTTCGGATCGAGCACCGCCTCGGCGTTGTTTGGAAAAGGTGTCTGGCGAACGAGCGCGTCGTGCGCTGCTTCGAGGCTCTGCCGCAGCCGAAAACCCGAGACCAGATGCGCGCCGATCATTTGCCAGGTCGCTAGGTCCGTTCCGGTCAACTTGGTGACCTCCGGCAATGGAACGCAGAAGCTGATGCCGAAACCGTTTGGGTCCACGGCAGTGATGGCGAGCTGATCTTTTGCGCCCGCCAGGTACGGCGCAAACGCCTTCAAGCCGCCCGCAAAGCGATGGGCCTCTTCAGAGAGCGTGGTCACCAAGCCGGAGCGACTGATCTCTCGGAGCGTCTCTTCGTCAGCTAGTGTCGAGCCCATCAACATGCGTTCGGGCAGGTCGGGCGGACCGGACGGCTGATAAAACTTGGACGGAATCGGCATCCCACCTGTCGGCGGACGCACGTAGGTCATCCCCACGACCCCATGACCATGATCGAACAGGGGGAGTCCGGCCTCCAGAAGGGACGGCACCCACTCCTTCTTGGGAATGTCGAGGTCGGTACGTTCCGTGGATCTCTCGGCCAGCCTAGCGCTGCGATTCGATCCAACTCGCGTAGTTCGAGTAACCGATCGCTTTGTAAACCGATTCGATCCGCTTAGCCAGGAACTTCATCGCATCGACTGGCATCGGTTTGCCCCTGGTGGCCTCCGCCGCGATGATCTGGGTCTCGGTCGACGCGCGGCCAGGCGCTTCGGCCGGCTCCTCGCCGACACCCAAGTATGCTGCCACGACTTTCTCGATGATCTCGATCGCGTTTGCCCGACTGTCCTTGATGTTGCCCTTGCCGGTCAAGACGTTGCCAAGCCCAAACACGCCAGGGAGGCCGTGAACTGCGCCGGTGTCCCAGCTGTCGTAGTGATAGAGCTCGCCCTTGGTCGGAATGCCTTCGATCGGTCTTGGGATGCTTCCGATCGAGCTGATGACCATCGAAGCATGTGCATCGAGCTCCGAGCCTTCGAGCAAGCGCACTCGGCCGCCAACGACCTCGGTTCTCTGAAACCGAATCCCGGCCAACCGCTCCCCGTCGGCGATGGTCTGCACCGGCGCGCAAAGCTCCTCGAACTTGACGAGGTACTTCCGGATGACGCGGTCCATGATCTTCACCCGCGCTGCTTCCAGCTTGGCCTGCTGCTCGGCGGTCGGGGCGTCCGCGCTCGCAAGCGGCATGTCCTTCATGCGACGTCGATAGTAGAGGGTGCAGCCCTTCACACCGAGGTCCGCTGCAGTGAGGCCATGGGCCTCGAGCGTGCGCGGAATGCCCTTGATCTCCATCTCCACGATGTCGACCACGATACCGCGAGCGCGTAGGGCCCGCGCGTAGAGCTCCAGGTTCACGATCTTCACCACGTCGATCGAAGCCAGTCCTCCCCCCACGACGATCACATCGTCTGGGATTTCGAAGCGTGGCCCATCGTAGCCCTTGTCTTCGTAGTGATTGAACCAATACACGAGCTCGTTTTGGTACACGAGCCCCCGACCCAGGAAGGCGCTTGCTCCCTCGACCGGCAAAGCGCGGTCGCGCCACGCACCGTTTGCGAGCACGATCGCGCTGAACCCGAGCTCGCCGTAGAGCTCCGTCCAGGATAGATCGCGTCCTATCTCAGTCGTTGGAACGAAGATCACCCGCTCGCTTCCGAGATTCTCGTCGATCCTGCGATACTCCTTGTCGCGCAGCTTCTCGTGCCAGCGGGGTAGGCCGTCTTCGATTTTTCCGTATGGGCGCGCGCCCTGTTCGAAGACGACGGGGGTGGCTCCTCGGGCCGCACATGCGGCTGCGGCTTCAGATCCGGCGACGGCTCCTCCGACGATCGCCACGACGGGATGCGATTCCGTCGCAGTTTTCAGGGCTTGGAGCGCGTCCACGGAGCTGTGTCTAGCCCGATTCCAGACCTGGAACAACTCTGGGTCAGAGGAAGCGGGCGGTTCCGCGGACACCCGTGCTTCGAAGGTCCTCGCTGAACTGGTACTGGGGATCGAGCAAGTCGTTGATACGGTTCATGACGAGATCGACCGCCCCTTGAAACTTCTTGCGGTGCTGGTGCTCCGCTTCCGCGGAGAAGGGCACGTAGTCTTCCTGAATGTGAAAGTCGGAGAGTGCGGCATACGGAATTGGATCGCCGATTCGGTAGACGATCTTGCCCGACTTGGCGATCGGCAAGGACCCTGTGTACACCCGATCGCAGCCATTGCAGCCGATGGGCACGATGGTCTTCCTGTACCGCAGCGCGATTTCCATCATGCCGATGTGACCGCGCGGCAGCCGAATCGACCGCGTGCCTTGCGGGAAGACGAGCAGGTCCAGCCCGAGCTCGAACGAGCGCTCATTGAGGCGGAGGAACTCGGCCATCATCGCAGTGAAAACGCGATTGATCGCGGTGGCGTAGGCGCATTGGTCCGGATCGAAGTCCATGCCTAGGACGTTTCGCCTCGTCTCGAAGAGCTCTCTTGGGATCGAGGAGAGGTTCACGGCGCCATGGTGCTCGCTCGGCGTGGCGTCCTTGTTCACCAGTGCACGCAGAGTGTCGTACTCGGAGCCAGTGGGTTTTCTGCCCACGGTCAGGGTGAAGTCCTTGGAGATGATGTAGCCGCGCGAGACCGTGGGGAGATTGCTCGTGAGCTCCATGAACGTGCCGACGATCGGGCTCTCGTAGTATTTACCCTTCACCCAAACCGTGATGTAGCGCTCTTTCAGCTTCCACATCTTGTACATGAAAGGAAAGTAGTTGAAGCGATCGGTGTGATTCATCGCGTAGATGACCGGCTCCTGGGGGATCTTGTCCAGCCCCTCGAGCTCGATGTCTACGCCGGGCAGGAAATTGTAGTTCGGCCAGAGGACTGTGTGGCCGAAAAACACTTGGCCGATCGGCCGTTTCAGGAGCCGAATGCGCTTGAGTCGTGCGAGATCGAGCATCGAACGATTACGATCTGCTCAAAAGCCCTTGGCTTGTCAATTCGGAACCCGCAGCCGTTGAGCCACGCGCGTGGCGAGAGCCATGATCGTGACCTGTGGGTTCACGCCGACCGCTGTAGGGAAAAGGCTTGCGTCGGCGACGTAGCAACCGGGCAGATCCCAGAGCTCTCCGTCGAGGTTGACGACCGAAAAGCGCGGGCGGCTCCCCATGCGACAGGTGCCCATCATGTGGACGGTGAACAGCTCGATCGTGCTGCGAGAACGCTGAGTACGTGCGATTTGCCCGAGCTCGTCGACGCCGTTGGCGACGTGAAAATTGCTGAACGGCAGGAGAACCTTCTCGGCGCCCATCTCGAAGTGAAGGGTCGCGAGGAGGCGGACCCCGCGGAGAAAGCGATCGTGGTCGTACGGGGTGATGCTGTATCTCGCCATCGGTGCGCCGAAGCGTCGCGTCACCGAGCCGGTGTGGGAATCTTCGACGAGCACGCCGGTGATCGCCATCGCGTTGTATCGCTTCATCAGATCCAGCGCTTCTTGTCCGAGGAACGGGATCTGTGCAGCCACTGTGCCGGGAGGAACTGCGTTTTCCGCCATGAGAATCCCCTCGTCGCGGAACTCGCGAATCTGACCGCCCTGACTCACGCCTTGCCATGCGTAGAGGTCATGCGGATAGATCGCCACTACTTTTGCGTTCGGGTGACAGAGGAAGTTCTTGCCCAGCTGTCGGCTGGGACGGCCAAGGCGATGACTGAGCAGCAGAAACGGTGTCTGAATCGCTCCGCAGGCGACGACGACGGCCTTTCCCCTAACGCGTAGATCGATGTCCTCTTCCCGGGTTCGTGGGTTGATCGCCTTGGCGAACACGCCCACGCAGCGGCCGTCTTCGATCCAAAGCCGGTGCGCACGCACTTCGGTCAAGCAGCGCGCGCCTCGCGACAACGCCCGGGGCATGTAGCTCAGCAGGGTCGATTGCTTTGCGCCGGTTGGACAACCGGTGACGCATTGGTTCGAGCCCACGCACCGATCCTGTGCGCGACGATTGGGCTCGTATCGCCAGCCGAAGCGGCGGGCCCCTTCTTCGAGCAGACGACTGTCATCGCCGATCGATGAAGCATGTTGCGGCTTGGCCTGGATGCGTGCCTCGACTCGATCGAAGAGCGGCTCCATCGCTTTCGCGCCGAGATCGGGCTGCCCCGTGATCCGCTCCCATTGGGCGAGAGCTTCTTCCGGCGCGCGCCAGGTCATCCCGCCGTTGATCACCGTGCTGCCACCGACGCATCGGCCCTCGGCGTAGGGAATCGGGGGCCTCCCCATGATGATCGTGCCTCCCGCGTCGCGATAGAGCCGCGGGAGTGATTCGGTGAGATAGGGGTTGAAGCTCGACGTCGGATGGTAGCTGCCTTCTTCGAGGAAGATCACGTCGCGCCCTGCCTCCGCAAGCTCGGCGCCGACTACCGCACCGCCGGCGCCGGTACCGATCACGACCACTTCGGCATCATGGGTCTGAGCGTGTTGGTAGTCGCGATGAGACAGAATTGTCATCGCGGGCGGGCCGGGGGGTGATGAATCCCATCTTGGGTCCCCGGTTCGTGGCCCCCTATCCACTTGCGGCGCAACTCAATCCGTTGCTCGATGAATGGCTTGGGCGCGTACTGCAACTCTCGATGGACATAGTCCTGATCGAAGTATGAGGACATGAAGAGCCCGAGAGGTCCGTACATCAGCAAACGCACCGGCAACCAGCGACTGCGCGTGATCCCCAGCAGATGGCGGCGGGCTGCGTCGGTGCGAAGCGCGGTGAGAGGGCGCAGGCCTCGCAGTCGCCACAGCGGCGACCAGTTGAGAACGTGCATGCCAACGAGAAACAGCATCGACGAGGACCGGGGCATGTACCGGAGCGAGACCAGGGCATGCTCGGTCACCTCGTCCAGGGTCGATTCGGTTCGCGGAGATGGCGGGAGGATGGCATCCGCCAGCCGGAGCAAGACCTGACGCGTCCGGGCGCCCACCTCGATAGGCGCGGCGAGTATCCAACCATCATCGGGGTGTCGCTGCAGCACCGGACCGGGACCATGGAGCGTTCCGGCTGACTTTTCCATGGGGGGTGCTACAAAAACCAAAGCGCTGCATGTATCAAGAACGATTCCTCCCAAACTGGCGAGGCGGTCCGAGAGGACTTAGGTTGCGGCGCAGTAAGAAGGAGACTGAGTGGCGAAACGGAGCCCTAGAGGTAGGAAAAGCAAGTTCGACCGTGATTTCGAGCAAGAGGACAAACGGGACGACCACATCAAGCTGAACGGCGTGGTGAGTCAGGTCTATGCCGGCGGCCAGTTCGAGGTCACGACCGATTCCGGCGCTGCCGTGCGCGCGCAGCTATGCGGCCGGATGCGCAAATTCCGGATTCGCGTGATCCTGGGCGACCGGGTGACGGTCGCCTTGTCTCCGTACGACCTCACACACGGCATGATCGTGTTTCGCGACAAGTAGCCAGGACCGTGTACGAAGGAGCGTTCCGCATCCTCAGGGCGCTCGGCGACGGTCGCTCGCTGTCCCCCGATGAGCTCGTGCACGTCGCGGGTGAGGCATCGTCGGTCGTTCGCGACGTCATGGACCGCTATCCGAAGTGGTTTCGAGAGGATCAAGGCCGCGTCCGTTGCTCCGAGCGTGGATTGGCCGCCTTGGCGCGCGAGTTGGTAGCCCGCAGCGCGGGGCAGGGCGGAGCCGAGTCTTGGCGACCGGTGTACGAAGGGATGGCGGCTGAGCGCAGCAGCCCAAAGCGCGCGCTGGATCAGATCTATGCCACCACCGACACTGTGGTGCGCCGCGCGGAGCTCCTGCTCGAGGCGGGAGAGCACCAGCGCGGGCTCGTGTTCCTGGGTGACGACGATCTGACCAGCGCGGCGGTGCAGCTCGCGGGTGCGGGCAGAAGAGTCACCGCGGTCGATACCGACGAAGAGATCATCCAGATCTTGACTCGGCATGCGGCGCTGCACGGTTGGGAGCACGACGCCGTGCATCACGACTTGCGACGACCCGTTCCGAAAGCGATGAGCGGTCGCTACGGTGCGGTATTTGCGGACCCTCCGTACGCGCTGGAGGGCTTTCGGCTCTTCGTCAGCAGGGCCGCCGAGATGCTCAAACCCGATGGTCGACTCTATCTGTGCTTCGGACAAAGCCGTCGGGCCAGCGAGCGCGGGCTGCAGAAACAGCGCATCATCTGCGATGCGGGGTTCCTCGTAGAGGCCGTCTGGGAGGACTTCAACCAGTATCACGGCGCAGAAGCGATTGGCTCGCGGAGCGCCCTGTGGAAATGCCGGGTCACGCCCGAAACGCGGCCGCTGGTTCGCGGCGAGGTCGAAGGCCCGCTGTATACCAGTCGACCGCCCAACGGCTAGCTCTTCGCCGCGACGACCTCGTCGCACCAGGCGATGAAGTCTTTCGTCACCTCTTGACGGTTGATCTCGTTGAGCGTTTCGTGGCGGGCGCCAGGATATAGCTTCAGACGCACGTCGAAGATCGCCGCGCGCTTGTATGCGTCGTAAAGACGCTTCATTCCCTTGCCGAAGTCGCCGACCGCATCCTTGTCGCCGGCGAAGAGATAGAGCGGCATGCTCTTCGGAATCTTCGCGACATTGCTCGGGTTCGAGATGCGATCGAGCCCGTTCAACAGGTCGAGCCATGCCTGCGTCGACACCGCAAAGCCAAGAAGCGGATCCGCGATGTACTTGTCGACTTCGTCGGGATCACGCGAAAGCCAGTCGAACTCGGTGCGCGCCGGCGAGAACGCCTTGTTGTACTCGCCGAACGTGAGCCGCTGCAGAATGGGGCTTGGATTGCTCTTCCCGACGCGCGCACGCTCGACCCGCGCGACCAGCTTACCGAGGACCGCAATCGCCGGGGGCTTCCCGTTCGAAGCGGACAAGGCGGCGGCAGCCATGTCGCTCGGGTGCTCAAAAAGCAACTGCTGAAGCATGAATGAGCCCATCGAGTGCCCGAGGATGATGATCGGAAGGCCGGGGTGGCGTTTGGCGATCTCGCGGTTGACTCCATGGGCATCTTCGACGATGCGATTCCAACTGTCGTTGTCGGCGATGTGGCCCGGTGGGCTGCCCTCGGGAATACTCTTGCCGTGCCCTCGATGGTCGTGCGCGTACGTGGTGTACCCAGCGGCCGCGAGCGCCTGCGCAAGACGCGCGTAACGCGACCCATACTCTGCCATTCCATGAAGCACCTGAACGACCGCCTTGGGCTGATCGATCGCCCAACCGTTGATCTGGAGCTTGGCGCCGTCGATCGTCTGAAATGAGAAGTCCGCGGATTTCATGGTTCGTGAGGTTACTCGATTTCCAAGAACCGGGCCCAGAGATTCAGGCCCTTGTCGCAGTAGTCCTGAAGCACATGAACCATGGATGAGCGTTTGTCCTCGTCGACCAGAGGTTCGGGCAGGAGCGGGTCCAAGACCACCTGACGGATACCTTCACGACCGAGCAGAAACGCTTCACGGACCGAATCGTTCAGCGGTAAGGACTCCAGATGCTTCATGCTCACCGTCAGGTCCCCATGGAGCCTCGCATAAGTCTCCTCCAAGCTCGGGCTGTCCCAAAGAGAGCGCGCGCGGCGCTCCTGGCTGGGGTTCAGCTCTTCCATGCGAAACACAGATGCCTCCGCCTCCAGCCCGAGCGCCACTAGCTCGTCGCGAATCCCGTCGATGCCCGGCATCAGGTTGTTCGGTCGCAGGAAGAGCCCTGGTTTGAGCTCTTCGAATCCGAGAAAACGAAGCGCACGCAGACGGCGGCGCAGGGCGGGGCGATCGGTTCGCGACAAGTCGGCAGTGAAAACGGCAGCCCAGGAGCCGTCCCATTCGCCGATCCGATCCGAAACCGTTCGCCATCCATGGATCTTGTCATTGACTACCCGTGCGCTCGGACCGAGACGATACTCGCCGCGGCCCGGCGACT
>JBAVOF010000104.1:0-3604 GCA_049691835.1 Polyangiales bacterium | reverse complement strand
GGCTGGAACTGCCGCGATGATCTGGCCGACCGTGGGGATGTAGTTGAGAAGGTACGCGAGCAAACCCCAGAGCAGGGGAACGTCTACGCTCCGCCACCAGCACCAGACGAACACCAAGATACCGGTCAGAAGGCTCATCACGGTCTTGGCCACCAGGTACGCGTTCACCTCGCGAGCCGCCTGGGAAAGATCCTGAATCTGACTCGGCGTCGCGATTCTTGCCAGCTTCTCGCGAAGCCCAGTCGACTCGAAGAGCATGAATGCGACGATCAGGAGGACGAGCACCATCTGGGAGATGAACGAAGCGGCGTGCTGGGCCGTCGTGGTCGCGAGGTTCACCATCCAGCTCGGCTCCGAAAAACTGTAGACCGATTCGAGATGGATTCCGTAGTCCGCAAGCCAGAGCTCGACCTGCGCCAATTGTCCGGACAGCATCGATGCATACGTGGGTACCCGCTCGGTGAAGGTTGCGATTGCAGCGGCGAGGGGGAAGCCCAGAGCGGCGCCGGCCGCCACGTCGAGCAGGAGCCCTGCCAAGACCGCCAACAACCGTGGGACACCGCGGTCGCAGAGCCCCATCACGAGTGGAGCGGTCACGATCGCGATGAACGCTGCGACGAGTAGGGGCACCAGCAGCGGCGCCGCGAGCTTGATGCCCGCCCCAATCACCACGATCGATGCGACGATCAGAACCACACGTCGACCCTTGGCCACAGCCATCCGATCAATCTAGCGCGGATCAGGGCGGGTTGCGATCCAGCAGCTGGAGCCTCGTGCCCCGGACGAGTATCGCGGCGCTCCCGTCGATGATCGAGCGCAGCTCGGCCCCGACGAGGCAATGGCGCCAGCCGTCGGAGAGACGGGACGACTGGCCTAGCACGAGGTTGGTAACGTCATCCCGGGTTCCGAGCACGCTCATGTCCAGGTTCTCGTCGCCTGCGCGCTGGGCCAGCCACGCCAGGCACAACGCGATCACGCCGTCGACGCTCGGCAGGTTCTCGGGCCGTGCAGGGGGAAGCCGCACCTGTTCCTTTTGGAGCTGAGCTCCCTGCCGGATTGCCGCGAGGAGTTGGTCGGTGTGCTTGAATCGACGCAAGTCCAAGTTCCTGATTGTTTTGAGTTGTTCTGCACTGCGCGCGGGGCGCTGGGCCAGCGCGAGCAGGGACATGTCGGACAGCACGGTGCGAGCCGGTCGGTTCTGCTCTCGCGCAACTCGCTCCCGCCAGGCAGCCAGTTCCTGTGCCACTCCACGAGCCTTGCCACTTAGCTTGGTCTTGCCTCGCAACTTCCACCAAAGTGTTTCGGGCTCCGGAGCCGACCTGTCCTTGGAGCGCAGGCGCTCGATCTCTTCCTCGGCCCAGCCGAGACGGTCTCGGTCATCGAGCCGCTCCATGAGCGCATCGCGGAGGTCCAACAGGTGCGCAACGTCCGAGGCGGCGTAACGCAGGTCTGCTTCGGGGAGGGGGCGGCGCGTCCAATCGCTGAGTTGCGCGCTCTTATCGAGCTGGATCCCGAGAAAACCTTCGACCAGCTTGCCGAGCGAGCTGGTGCGATAGCCACAGAACAGCGCCGCCAGTTGCGTATCGAACATGCGCCGAGGTACCGCGCCGCTGACCAGCTCCAAGATCTCCAGATCTTGTGCGCCGGCGTGCATGACGCACACCGCATCGCTGCGGAACGCCCGGCTGAGAGCGCGCACGTCGACGGCTAGCGGGTCGACCAGCGCAATCCGGTCGCGTGTCGCGAGCTGGACCAGCGCCAGCTCGGGTACGTAGGTTCGCTCTCGATGGAACTCGGTATCGAGCGCGTAGGCGCTCGTCTGCGACAGCTCATCGGCTAACGCTTCGAAGCGCGCTTGGTCCGCAATCCAATCAAAGTCGATCACAGTAGCACCCTAGCGCATCAGGAACGCGTTGCGCGCTCATTCGCAGTACGGACGGCCCGGGTGCGGCTGGTCGATCCATTGTTTGCGGCGGTCGAGCCAGCTCCGGACTTCGGCGTCCATCGGTCCCGCCGCGTCCCGCGCCTCCTCGTGCGTGACGACCTTGGCCCTTGCGCCCGGCCTCGTCGGTGCGAGCGGAAGGGGGCTCACTCCGGCTTTGTCGAGCTTTCGTCGCTGCCACGGATACATCGGTGGCGAATCGCGGCATCCCTCCAAGATGTCGTCGGGAGCACAAAAAAAGCGAAAATGGAAGTGATCATCGTGCGGATAGCTCGGTTGACAGCTCATCTCCGCAAAGCGGGCGATCGTGTCAGCCGGAGTGTCCTGCGCCCGAGCGTAGTCGAGGAGCAGGGTCCTCAAGTGCTCGGCGATGAAGATCTGCTGGAGCCCTGCTCGCTCGTCTTCGATCAGCGCCCGCACCAAGAGCCAGTTCCGGGGGATGTCGAGCCGCAAAGCGAGGTCGTCGGAGGGCTCGAGCAGGTTTCGAAAATCCACGCCAGCCCCGCTCGGGTCGAAGAACGCGCCCACACTCTCGACTGGATTGCCTTCGGGGCCGAGTTGGTAGAAGAGCACGTCCACATCGCGCCCACTCTGATGCGAGCCATGGTGCGGAATCGGCCCGCCTGTGGCGAGGCTGATGTCGTTCACCGTCACCGGGAGACCTCCCAGCTCCCGATCGACCCTGCGGCCTGCTTCGACCAGCGCGCGCACCAGCTCCACCGTGCCATAACGGGTCTTAGGATCACGGGCGGGGTTGAACCGCAATCCGGCTGCGACGAGGGGGAGGGGGACCCCGCCGCGCAAAGAGCCGTCATTTGGGTTTCTGATGGACGTCGAATTGTACGCGTCCCAGTCGATCGCAGCGGCTGGTGGCGGGTCGTCCCTGCTCTGCGTCGCGCCACTGGCAGTGCCAGTGGCAGGCTCGGCCGGTGGCACAGCCGGCGAGTGCACGGGGCGCTTTGCCGGACTGCACCCTGGCGCTCCCAGACAGATGACCGCGGCGAGGAAGAGCTCCTGGGCGCGCATCACCGTTGAGCCGAGGGAAGGACAGAGGCAAAGACTAGGCTCGACATTTTAACCAGCAGTTGGAGAAATGCTTCCAGGTCCAGCTCTTGGCTTTCGGCCCAATCGAGGCTCGAGGCTTCGAGAAAGCCCAACCAGCCCCTGAGCCTCAAGCGCGTCGCCGGATCGTCCGGTCGTGCTCCAAACCGCGAGAGGCGCGAAATCATTCGATCGACGAGCGCCTGCCGGGTGCCCTCGATGATTCGAGCGACCTCGGGGTCGGTGCCGATTCCGCCGCGTAGCAGAAATCGATAGGCGATGCGCCGACGAGCCACATATTCGAGAAAAGCGCGAAGTCCTGCCCGAACGCCCTCGGGATCCGGCGTTGGCCCCCTTCCATGCTGGTCGATATCGGTCTCGTCGAGCAACTGGCGGGCCGCCTCCTGAACCGAGGCGACGTAGAACGCCCGCTTGCTGGGGAAGTAGTGATAGAGAAGGCCCTTCGAGACGCCTGCCCGCTTCGCGATTTCGTCGATCGACAGCTCGTCATAAGTTTGATTGCCGAACAGCTCGAGCCCCAGCTCCAACAGCTGCTGTCGGCGAACGTCGACCTGTAAGCGTATGCGTGCGGGTAGCATCGTAGGCGGTGGAGTATAGCCC
>JBAVOF010000103.1:0-4996 GCA_049691835.1 Polyangiales bacterium | reverse complement strand
CGTGCGAGGCGAGGAACCCGAGTTGCGTTAGCAGCCCGCCGCGCTCGGGTTGCTTCGTCGGATCGAAGCTCGCCAACGAGAACGACTGATCTAGATTGTCGTCGATGCCGTAGATCGCACCGAGATCCGCGTTGACGAAGGTGTACGGTGCCGTCAGGAGCTCGGCCAGGTCGCCGTTTTCCTCGAGCACGACGTGCTCCACGAAGAGGCGCGCCTCTTCGTACATGTCCTGTCCGACCCCCGCATAGTACAGGGGAAACTCCGATGGATCTTTGTTCAGATTTCGGAAGAGATCCCAGTTGAATAGCTGCGCGTGGAAGCGCTCGAGCATGGCCTGTCCGCGAGGGTCGTTCATCAATCGAGCGGCCTGAACGGCGATCTGATCTGCAGTGTGAAGTCGGGCCGCGTCCGCCTCATCGAGCAGCTCGTCATCGGGTGTCGTGTTCCAGATCATGTACGCCAAGCGGGAAGCGATTTCGAAGTCACTCAGCTGCACGGTGTCGCCGTTTCGGCTCTGTCCGAGCTCCACGCGATAGATGAAGTGGGGCGACTGCAGGAAGGCTTCGAGCAAGACCCGGACTCCTCCATCGAACGCGTCCATCTCGGGGTAGTGCGAGCGGCCTTGCTCGAACAGGACCAGATGCTCATCGACTTCTGTGTCCGACAAGGGGCGCCGATAGACCCGTCTGCCGAGGTTGCGAACAACGGCGCGCGCGCGCTCGGTAACATCGGTTGGCAGCTGGCTCGGGAGAAGGCGAGCAAGCGCCGCACCATCGGCCGTCACCGCCGCGGCGAGTGATTCTGCCGCGCCCTGATAGTCGGTCCAGAGATCGCTGCTGACCCGAAGCGCACGAATGTTGTTGTCGAAGTAGCTGACCCGGGTGTCGGGCTCGAAGGTGCCGGAAAGACCGGATGCCGTGTCGAGGCGGAGAATGTCGCGGACGCTGTTCTCCCACTGTGCATGGGTGAGCCTTGGAAACGCCGTTGCGGCAGCGAGCTCGCCCGTGGCGCCGCAGATCGACCGACCGCAACGCGGCGCGGACGGGCCACTGTTCCCGAGACCGTCGGCCCCGTCGATCACTCCGTTGCAACCCCAGAGAGCCAGAGCGGCACCGACCATCAACATTCGAATCGTCACGGAATTAATCCCTATGGATAGTTATTACACCCTAAAGGGTGTAGGTGTCCAGTCGCCCAGCGGACCACATGCGACGGGACGGCGCGCCAGGATCCCGTGCTAATTGCTCCTCGTGTCCGACCTCAGCGGCCTTCTCGAACGACTCGACCTGGAGCGAATCGATACCGACCTCTATCGAGGCTTCAGTCCTCATGATGGCCGCCCGCGCATCTTCGGCGGGCTCGTCGCCGCGCAGTCGCTGATCGCCGCTTGCCGTACCGTAGAGGGGCGCGTTGCGCATTCCCTGCATGGGTACTTCCTCCGTGAGGGCGACACTTCGGTGCCGGTCATCTATTTCGTGGATCGGATCCGCGACGGCCGCTCGTTCGCGACTCGTCGCGTGGTCGCCAAGCAGCACGGCAAGGCCATCTTCAATACCTCCATCTCGTTCCAAGCCCCTGAGGAGGGGCTGGAGCACCAGACGGCGATGCCGGATGCGCCGCCACCCGAGACGGTGCCGACCAACGAGGAGCGTCTGCGCGCCTATCAACGGCGCGCGAGCCACCCGGCGATCGATTTCCTCTTGGCGCTCGATAGGCCGATCGAGCGACGCGAGGTGGACCACGTCGATCTTCTCGATCCAGCGCCGCACACTGGCATCCAGCGTATGTGGTTTCGCTCCGACGGAGCGCTTGGCGACGACCCCGTGATTCACCAAGCAGTGCTCGCATATGCCAGCGACTACGGTCTGCTAGAGGCCTCGTTCAACCAGCACGGGCACAGCTTCCTGACCGAGAAGCTGATCATTGCTAGCCTCGACCACGCGGTCTGGTTTCACCAGCCGTTCCGAGCCGACCAATGGATGCTCTACGTCACCCAGAGCCCGCGAACCGCGGGCGGCCGAGGGCTGAACTTCGGTCATATCTACTCCTACGACGGCGCACTGGTCGCATCCGTGGCTCAGGAGGGCTTGATGCGGACTCGAAAGGTCCAATGATGAATCGATTGGATCAGGGTCGGACGGTGCTCGCGCTTGGCCTCTGGCTCGTCGTGACGATGGCTGCGACGAGTGCGAGCGCGCAGGGCGCTTCGCCACTAGCTCCTGAAACGGAACCCGCCGCGACCGAGACTTCGGCGGAATTGGCAGAGATCGAACGCAAGGCCGATGAGCTACGTGCGCGTTTGGAGGAGTGGCAGGCTTCGTCCGCGGAGTACCTGCGAGCTGGCGAAGAAGCGCAGGCACGGGTCAGAGTCATCGATCAAGACCTTCAGCAACTGCAGCAACTCAAGTCGATTAGCATCGACGAAGATTCGAGCCTCACCGATCTGGACGCTAGACTTCTGGAGGCCGAGCGGGACCTGACTGCCGCGCGCCAAGAGGTCGCCGAGCTCGACGCAGAGTCCGAGCTTCGAGCGGATCGACGAAAGAAGCTTCCGGAGCTCATGTCGATCGCCAAGCAACGGCTCAGCGAGCTCGAGGAAAGCCCGCCTCCTGCGAGCGCTGACCCTGCTTTGGCAAACGCGCTGACTGAGCTCGAAGCCTTGAAGCGCAAGGTGCAACTCGCGGAAATCCAGGCGTATCAATACGAGCTCGGCAGTTACGACGCCCGCGGCACCCTCCTTGCCAAGCGCCGTGACCGGGCGACCCTCAGGATCACGTACTACCAAAGCCTGAGCGTCAAGTTGCGCGAGGCGAAGCAACATCTGGAACGGCGCGAGGTCGAGCGCGAAAACGAGGCAACCCGGCGGTTGCTCGAGGAGCTGACGGCGCTTCCCGATGGGTTCAAGAAGACGCTGCAGTCGCTCTACGAGCGAAACGAGGCGCTGGCCTCCCTCTGGACCAGCGAAGGCGGGCTTCACGATCAGATCGAGGATGTCAGCGAGAAGCTCTCGCGTGCCGACGAGAAGGTCGCAGAGATCGAGGCAGAGCTCAGTCGGCTTGCGGCTCGTGTCGAGGCGGTTGGTCTTGCGGATTCGGTGGGCGTGCTCCTGCGGCGGCATCGCGCGGAGGCGCCCGACATCGGGATGTACCAGCGGTTCATCCGCATGCGCCAGGAACAGATTGGCGACGTGCAGCTCCAGCAGATCAAGCTCCGAGAGCAACGGCAGGCATTGGCGGACATCGATGCGCTCGTCGAGCAAGCCCTCGCGTCAATCCAGGAACCGATCCCTCGCGAGCAAAGAGACGCGCTCGAGCGACTCCTTCGCCAGCTCTTCGAGACGCAGCGAAAGTACATGGATGCGCTGATCGAGGACTACGAGACGTACTTCCAGAAGCTCGTCGACTTCGATGCGAGGCAGCAAGAGCTCGTTGATCGCACCAAAGATCTCCTCGATTTCATCGACGAACGCATCCTCTGGATCCCGAGTGGCCGAGCCGTTCAGGCCGAGCTCCTCTCCGACGGCCGGGACGCCATCGGATGGCTTTTTGGACCGCAGTATTGGATGCAGCTCGCCAGAGCCCTCGGCGAAGCGGCGATGCGCCAATGGCCCGTGAACCTGTTCGTGCTGTTCCTCGCGATTCTGTTCATCCCCTTTGCCCGACGCGTGCGGCCGCGAATTCGGAGCCTGGGCGACGAGGCCGCCTCGGCCGATTGTGCGCGCTTCGGACCGACGGGCGAGGCTCTCGGTTTGTCGCTGCTGCTGGCTATTTGGCTTCCGACGCTCGTCGCATACGTCGGATGGCGCTTGAGCGTGGCGCCCGTGGCCACTCAGTTCGTACGAAGCGTCGCCTATGCGCTGGTCATGACGTCCGGTTTCTGGGGAACCCTCAGGATCTCTCGGCAACTCGTCCGCCCGGGGGGAATCGCCGAAGCGCACTGCGCCTGGCCTGGGCAGGCGGCGAATTCACTTTGGCGGAATCTGCGTTGGTTGACCATCGTCGCCGTTCCCGCCGTATTGGTGATCTCCGTGTTCGAGATGCGCGGAGAGGATCTCTGGCGCGAATCGGTCGGCCGGTTCGCGTTCTTGATCTCGATGCTCGCCGTTACCGTGTTCAACTTCATCGCGCTCCGCTCGGGCGGATCGCTGGCGCAGATATCGAAAGGCATGAGCCAACGGCATCTCTGGGTCTGGCGAGCGGTTCAGATCTCTGCTCTTGCCGTGCCGCTTGCGCTCGGTGCTGCGGCCCTCTGGGGCTACTACTGGACGGCTCTCCAGGTCGCGATTCGGCTGCACTTCAACGTTCTCATCGTCTTCCTGTTGGTGATCGTCATTCAGTTGGTCGCTCGCTGGTCGTTGATCACGCAACGCCGCGCAGCTCTCGAAGAGGAACCGCTCGAAGAGAGGCCGAAGAGGGCCGCGCCCACCATGGAGGTCAGCCGATTGATGATGGGGACCGGGCTCCTTCTCGCGGTCCTCGGCTCATTCGCGATCTGGGCAGATCTCTTGCCTGCAACGAAGATCCTAGAACGAGTCGAGCTCTGGACTGCGACACAGACAGTCACCGTGTCCGAGGTCGACCCGTCCGGCGTCGAGCAATTGTCCACCGAATCGCGCTTGGTCGCGGTCACTCTGGCCGACTTGTTCCGCGCGCTCCTCATCGGCTTGCTCACCCTGGCTTGCATTCGAGCTCTGCCTGGGCTCCTCGAGGTGACCTTATTCCGGCGGCTCGGGCCGGGCGAACGATACGCGTACTCGACCATCCTCAAGTACGCCGTCGTTGTCGGGGGCTTGGCGCTGGCGTTCGATGCGATCGGTGTTAGCTGGTCCAGCATACAGTGGCTCGTTGCTGCCGTGGGCTTGGGGCTGGGGTTTGGGCTCCAGGAGATTTTTGCGAATTTCGTCTCGGGTCTGATCATCCTGTTCGAGCGCCCGATTCGGGTCGGGGATACGGTCACGGTCGGCGGTGTAAGCGGCACGGTGACCAAAATTCAGATC
>JBAVOF010000102.1:0-3162 GCA_049691835.1 Polyangiales bacterium | reverse complement strand
GGCAAGCACGGGGACGGCGACCATCGCATTCGACCGGTCCCTCTATCACCCTGGCACGGGAAACCTCGCTGCTTACCCCCGTCAGCAAATGAACGAGCTCACGCATTTCATCGACGCGTCAAACGTCTATGGATCGGACGACGTGCGTGCGGCCGCGTTGCGCACGAACGATGGTACCGGAAGGCTCTTGGTGAGCCCAGGCGACCTGCTTCCATTCAACACGGCCGGCCTGCCAAACGGGGGCGGAACGGGCCCGGAGCTGTTTTTAGCCGGAGACGTCAGGGCGAACGAGCAGGTGGGATTGACGGCGATGCACACGTTGTTCGTGCGCGAACACAACCGTCTGGCAGCGGAGATTGCCGCGAGTGACCCCTCGCTCTCGGGCGAGGAAATCTATCAGGAGGCGCGGCGAATCGTTGGCGCTCAGATGCAGGTCATCACCTACAACGAGTTCTTGCCGGCACTCCTTGGCCCCAACGCGATTGGCCAGTACCACGGGTATATCTGGTCGACCAGTCCGGTGATCGCCAACGAGTTCTCGACCGCGGTGTACCGATTTGGTCACAGCGCACTGAGCCCGATCTTGCGACGGATCGATGCGGCCGGAAACCCTATTCCAGAGGGCCACTTGGCGCTTCGCGATGCTTTCTTTCGGCCGGACCGAATCACAGACGAGGGGGGGATCGAGCCGCTGTTGCGTGGCCTCGCCAGCCAGCTCTGCTCGCGGATCGACACCGAAGTGGTGGACGACGTGCGCAACTTCCTCTTCGGTCCGCCAGGGGCAGGTGGATTCGACCTTCCCTCGCTCAACATTCAGCGGGGTCGCGACCACGGGCTGCCCAGTTACAACCAGGCACGCTCGGCGATGGGGCTCGCGGCGCGGACGAGCTTCGCCGAGGTCACCAGCGACCCGGATACCCAGGCGCGTCTGGCATCCGTGTATGCGAGCGTAGACGACATCGATCTCTGGGTGGGCGCGCTCGCCGAAGACCCAGTCAATGGTGGCCACCTTGGCGAGCTGGCGTTCAAGGTGATCAAGAAGCAGTTCGAGGGGCTTCGCGCCGGCGATCGGTATTTCTATCGGGCGGTGATGTCACCTCAAGAGATCAGCGACCTCGAAGCCACGACGCTGGCCGATGTCATCAGACGCAACACCTCGATCGGCGCTGAGCTGGGCGACGACGACGTGTTTCACGTCGATTGAGCGTCCCGCGACTCGTCCTGCTGGCTCACCGACGTCGGTGACACGCGCGGTGCCGGCGACGAGCGCTCCGCTGGACCGCACCTGGACGGCGCGCCGTACATTGCGCCGCGGACCCACCATCCACCAGAAGGCGAGCGGCCACAATGCAGATGAAACTCACGTGCCTGTACCTGTTGGCGACGATGAGCATGCTGCTCGCGCGCAAGGCGGTCGCACAAGACGATGTAATGGGCGTCAGCATTTCTAAGGGCGATTCCGGTCCGACCGCTGACGCTCCAGAAGGGGATGATCCGCGCCAATGGGATCTTCACCTTCTGGGATGACGGCGTCTACGCGATCACCGGGATCACACTCGGCGGCTCGATTGCCGTCACCGACGACTTAGAGCTCGGCATCAACAACTATCGCGTCGGCTCGTCGCGGTCGTCTTTAGCCCTTCGGCAGGCTCTCCGTCGACACTGGAATCGAAGTGCGCGGGACATTGGGCTCCAACAGCCGGCCGGACGTTCGAATCCCGGCCATCGTCAACTACAGCTTTTCCGGCCGTGCGTTCATTGCCGGCGAGACCGGAGTGCAGTTCATCAACTTGGGCAAGAACTAAGATTCCTCGACCAACGATAGCAAAGGAATCGCCCAGCCACGGGCTCATCGCCGCCAATCGAAGGTCTGGACCGCAGCGTCCTTGGCTTCAGTAGAATCGAAGATCAGGTCCGTGGGGATGTTGTCGAGGTAGAGCGCGAGCAGGTCGTCGTAGTTGGGCGAGGTTGGAAACGCCGACTGGCCACCTGGGAGTTGCACCGTGCACTTGACGGTATCGAGTCCCTCGCATTGAAAGCGCGTCGAGGCGCCGGACCCGTGCTGCCCGTTACGGCCCGGGTTGGCCACATCCACCGTGAACAAGCCGCCGTCATTGGCAAAGAAATCCTCGTTGCCCGGTGGATTGTTGTAGCCGCTGAAGAAGGCAGAGCTGAGGCTCGCAAGAAGGCTACTCAGGCGGAAACCGTGCTTCCGGCCCCATGGCCACTGTGTCTCGTCGTTGCTGAATTCCATCACCAACTGGCTTCCCGCGGTGTCGAGCGCTGCTCCGATGATGTCGTACTTGGTTTCGATGACGCCGTCGGTGCGGACGTCGTCCCAGTAGACATCGCCCGCCCGCAGGTGCGAGGGGTCCATGATCGAGAAATAGGTCACGAAGCTCGGGAACGACTTCGTCGACTCGTCGCGCGCGAGGGCGTCGTCGATCGCCTGGATCGCCGCGTGCCAGGCTGTGCAACCCGAGGACTCCTCCACTTCCGCCGCGCTCGCGAGGGGAGACAGGACCGGGTCGTGGCCATCGAGTCCCGTTGGGCAGGTGAAACCCCAACCGGTGAGGGCGTTCACCACTTTTTGGGCTTCCGCGGTCAGCGTGGTGTCGTTCGCGATGGCTAGGATTTCCGGGATCATGTCGCGGCCGATCATCGATAGAACATCACTGATCAGCGCTGCGTTCGTCTCGGTGGTGTGCTCGTCGGTCGCTTCGATGAGCTCGACGATCCGGGCGGTGCGGTAGCCGGCTGCAATGTTGTCGGTCTGCTGTGGCGCAAAGCCGTCGTTGGTGGGGTCGCCGTCGAAGGAGGCGCCGGTGTGATCGCTGTTGGCAGTTGCGATCCAGCCGTTGGCGCGGTTGTACAGCTGCGGCAACTCGCTGACGTCGAAGTACTCGTCCCACTCAAAATCACCCCTGCCGTCGAGCGGGAGCCAAGGGAACGGTTGCGTCCGATCGGTCAAATCGAGGTTGGTCGCCCAGGTTCGCTTGGGAATGCGGTTGTAGGGGAACCAACCAAAGTTGCCCTGGTTGTCGATGACGACCCAGTTCTGACCCAGCGAGGTCACGTTTTCGAGCCCAGCGCGGGCCTCTTGGACCGAAGTGGCTCGCGAGAGTGGCAAAATGAAATTCGGATCGGTGTCCATGTCGTTCA
>JBAVOF010000101.1:0-3004 GCA_049691835.1 Polyangiales bacterium | reverse complement strand
GCCTATCAAGCTGACGAGCTCGTACGGATCGACGCGGTGGGCGTTGACGATGGTGGAGAGCCCGTCTATGGGATTCACGCTCGCTTCACGTCGCCTGGCTCAACCACCGACGTTGGCTACTTCACCTACGAACCTGATCCGAAGGCTCCTGCCTCCACACTGGTCGTCTCAGCTCTCAACTTCCAAAGGGAGCTGGTGTATCAAGGTGAAGACGTCAGACCGATGGATTTGAACGCTTGTTCGGCCGCACCAATGCGCGCCGCAGAGCTACCCGGAGGCATCGGTCTCATCGGGCTGGTACTGGCGACGCTGGCTCGCCGACGCCGCCTGTCGTTCCTCAGAGCATTGTCCACCCACGACACGTGAACCGTGCTGATGGCGAAAGTGACCAAGCCGGAAGAACTCGGACCCTGACGTGCGTTGCTGACGGCTCGACATGTGCGCGGCATCGGCCTTGGCCCCGCGAAGCACGCGCCGCTGTGCATGGATAACCATCGTCGAAGCTCATGCTGCTGCCATCCGAAGCTCGTCCCACTCTTCAATGAAAGCGGAAAATTGGTTCCAACTTCGCATCGTTGGGGTGTAAGTGCTCGCTGTCCCACGGGTTGATCGAAGTGCGAAAGCGCGGAGCGCGGGATTTTCGAGGGATCAACCGAGCTGATGAGGGAGCGGAATTGGCCGACCGCCGATGGCTTCGAGCGCGGCAAGCTTTAGGTAGAGCTCGGGGTCGACCCGGTTGATCTTCGCGGTCTCGACGAGCGAGTACATCATGGCGGCGACTTTCGTGCCGCGCTCAGAGCGAGAGCCGAAATGATTCTTTCGCCCGAGGACAACGCCGCGTAGAGCGCGCTCGGTACGGTTGTTGTCGAGCGGCACGTCGGGGTCAGTCAAGAAGACCCGCAAGCCCTCGAAGTGCTTGCCCAGGTATGCAATCGCTTTTCCGAGCGGGCTTTGGGGAAGCGCCCGTTGATCGAGCGCCCACCGATGAATCCGTTGCACGACGAGGCCGGCACGCTGCTGTCGAATTCGTAGTCGCACATCCGGGGGCTTGTCCTCGATCTCGCGCTCGATGCGGTAGAGCTCTCCGATGAGAGCAAGGGCCTCTTCACTTTGCCTTGGAAAACTCTCTTCGATCTCCACGAACTTTCTTCGCGCGTGCGCCCAGCAATGCGCGAGCTTGAAACCGTGACGCCGTTTCGCGAGCGCCTGGTACGCGCTATAGCCGTCGCACATCACCGTGCCCGCGAAGTCTTTTAAGAGCTGCTCCGCCGCTTCCGCGCCGCGGTTTGGATGAAGCTGATAGAGCACCGCGTCGGGCGCGCTCAGCGCCCACACCTGCCAGCGCTTCGTGTTTGTCACCGCCTTGTGCCCCATCAGCCGCCACGTCGTCTCGTCCGCGCCGACCACCGGGTGACTCAACACGTGGCTGTGCAGTGCCTGATAGGCCGGCTCCAAGTGTGCCGATAGCACAAAGAGCTGATCCCACAGCGTCTGCGAATCGATGCTCAATCCTTGACGGCGCATCTGGACCACCTGCCGCTGCAGTGGCAAGTGGTCGGCGTACTTTCCGACCGCGACCGTGGTCGCGAAATCGATGGAATAGCGGCCCGACTTCTGGAGTTTGGGCGGGCCTTCGGCGGTCTCGATGCAGCCGCAGTCGCATCGATACTTCTGCCGCTTGTGCTTGACCACGACGAAGCGACGCTCGACGACGTCGATTTCGTCCGCTTCTTCAAACTGCCCGTCGAAAACCTGGAGCTCGCCCCCGCACTTGGGGCACATTTCATCGGCCCTATCGAGGGTGTGCACCTGCTCGATGCGCAGCAGCTCGGCCTGGTCGCGAGGGCCGTGTCCTGTTTGCGTCTTCTTTTCGGCGCGGCGCTCTTTTCGATTTCGCTTCTCGCTCTTGTCGCCGAAGAGCGCCTGATTGCGAACGCTCAGCTGCTGCTCGAGCTCGGCGATCCGCATCTGAAGGGTCGCAGGGTCACGTCCCTGCAGCGCATCGATGCGCGCTTGAAGCTCGAGATTCTTCTCGATGAGCCGCTTGTTTTCCGCTTCGAGCAGCGTCGCTGCTTGATGAAGGCGCTCCGGATCGCGTTTGAGGTCATCGAGCGTCGGCACGCACGCGGATTAACACAGAGGCGCGACGATTAAAAGAGAAAAGCTCATCGGCTCATGCGACTCGATAGATCTCGATGCTCCAAGAGCGGCGGGCTCAATCCGAATCGCCCGACGCGCTCGCTTCCTTCGAGCAACAATGCGCACTCGCTCGGAGTGAGCTCAAGACCACCTTTCTGCTTTTTGCGATAGAGCGGCGCGAACCGCCCGCGCTCGAGTCGCTTGGCCCACACGATGAGCCCCGTGCCGTCGAAGTGAAGCACCTTGGCGCGCTTTCGGTCGCGACTGAGGAAGACGAACAAGTCGCCGCTCAGCACCTCCCGCCCCATTTCTTCGGTCACCAAGGCGCTCAACGTATTGAACGACTTTCGCATGTCCACAGGCTCGGTGTGCACCCACACCTGAAGCGCGCGGCTCAGGCCGAACACGACAAGGCTCGCAGAAGCTCGGCCGCTTGCTCCATGCTCAGCTCGATGCGTGTTCCGGCCGGGCCGTGCACGGTCAGCCGCGGCTCCGCGCTGCGCTCGACCACCACGCGGACGAACTTCTTGGGCGCGCGGCTACGGCGGCACCATCGCATTAGCGTCTCGGGCTTGAGCCCCAGCATGCTCGCGATCGACTTGTAGCGCTCTCCCGATGCGTGCGCGGCTCTCGCAAACGCGACGGCCTCGGCACGGACTTCTTCAGGAACGCGCCTTCGGCTGTCGCGGCTGCTCCGAAGCTTCAAGCGCAGCGATTCGACTCGGTCTTCGATCTCATCCACCAGCCCATCGTCGCTCCGCGCTGCAAACCCGTCGAGACGGGCAACGGCGAGCATTTACCGAGGAACTTCACGTCGACCTGCAGTCGGTGACCTGGCTGGCGCTTTTCGTAACGCTTCCAGCGC
>JBAVOF010000100.1:0-4232 GCA_049691835.1 Polyangiales bacterium | reverse complement strand
GCTGAGTTGCATGCGAACGGAGTCCAAGGCGCGCGGGTTGATCAGAGCCTCCATGGCCTGGTAAAAATCGTCCGCGGTGCCCTGGTACTGCGCGTCCGACCAGGCTCCGCCGCCGCCGGCCTTGCGGAGCTCGTCGTTTGTCGCGATCGTCCAGCGCGGTTCCTCGTCCGGGACCCATGCCGAATCCAATTGCGCAGGACGCCAGCGCTTGAACCCTGCGCCGACGCGATCGGTGTCCGGGGTGAACAAGAACGATCCGCGCCAGAACCTTCGTCTGCCGACCGTGCCATCGGGTTGGGCGTCTGCGCCCATCAGTACACCGTAGTCGACAACGCCTTGCGGCTTCCATCGTGCGACGACCAGCACGTGCCCGTAGGGGTCTGCGAACACGCTTCCGGGGCGAATCGCTTGGCGGCTCATGCGCACCGGGTAAAGGTCCGTATGCTCATCGCCTGGGAGCGTCCGCGGGCTTGAAGAGTGGACGACCCCCGCCATCCTACGCGCGAATCGCTGAAACGCCGCGACGTCGTCGGTGTCTGGCACAGGGTCGAAGTTGCTGAGCACGTCGGCGTCGCAACTCGGCGGAGCACCGGTTTGCCCCCGCGTGCAGTTGCCAAACACGAAGGGCAATCGTAGCTTCCACGCGAAGTACGCCCTTAGGAAGTACGGCAGGTCGGCGCAGTCCGGCTCCAACTCCAGACGCGAATCTTCCCCGGGCAGATTGAGGTCGTAGAGCAAGTTGCGCTGACGATCCCCGATCAACGCTTGGAGCCGGGGCCATGTGATCTCCTCTCCGTCCGGCTCGCGGAAGAGTTGTTCGACGAATGCGGCGTAGAGATTCTCGACGTCGGGTTCCCATCGCCGGGTCGCCTTCCACGCGGGACCCGGACCAAAGCGCCCGGATGGTCGCACGGGGTCCTGCGCGACTACTATGCGTTCGCAAGCGAGCAGGAGGTCTCCATCGGCGAGCACCGCCGTCCACCGTCCGGCTTCGGGCTCGGGCACTTCGACCCATCGGCTGTAGGGGGGGCCGTCCAGCACGTGCTGAGTTGGCAACACCTGCGACCCACCAGGTGTGAAGAGGATGAGCGAAGCGAGGCCGGGATCGCTCTGGCTCGTGACGATCACGCGAAGCGGTTCCGAGGCAAAGGGCCGAAGCGGCGACGAAAAGATAGCGGTCCGCTTGGAATCGGCGCACCGGCCTTCGGGAAGGCTGACCGGAGCGCTCGGACGAAGCTGAGCGTCGGCGACGAGCGCAAGGCCCGGCGTCTTGCCAAGCACCGTGATCCGCGTGATTCGACTCAAGAAATCCCGGCGCGAGCTCCCGGCGCCTAGCGAGAGGTCGCTCACCGCGACCCGGTCGATTCGGTTGATCGTCTCGTCGTCCGAGCCCTCGCAGGGCGTAAGGAACTCGGAGAACGCGTGGATCGCCATCGGGACGCCGCCTTCTGTTTCGCCGAGATAGAGCATGATGTGCCCCGGAAAGTGAAGAAGCACGACACCACGGTGGGCTGCGGCCTCAAGCAGCAGCCGCTTTTCGTTGGCGTCTTCGACGGCGGACACGTCGACGGTAAACGTGCCAGCGAGCGATTGTCGCGCGCTGTGCCTTGGCATCTCGATGCCGAATCGCGCAAAGAGGTCGAGCACGAACCGCGAGCAATCGTAGCCCCCGTCCTTCCCGGCCCATCCATATGGCTGTCCGAGCAGCGTGAACGCTTCAGTGAGCAAGGCGCGACGCGTGAAGGGCAGGGGCTTGGTCCCTCGTAGCAGTGCCTCGACAGCGTCCCGATCGAGTGGGGGCGAGAGCGCTCCGCCCGGCACCCATCCGAGCGCGTATGACGTTCGCGCCAGGTACATCCCATTGGGCCAGCGCGCGAGCCGCTGGACGACCTCGCCTTCCCGCATGGTGCTGCAGCGGTTTCGGTCGAACCCCAGGTCCACAGGCACCGTATACAGCCCACCGTCGTATGGACCGCAGCGAAGCGGCTCCAGGGTCTCGACGAGACTCCATTCTTCGATGGCGTCAATCGACGTAGGCGCCGTGAACGCGGCGGCGTCGCTCGGGTCGGGTGGCTTGCCCTTCGGGTCGACGAGCTCACCTGTCCCAAGCCGCTCCCGCAGATAGGTCAAGCGTTCGTCCACTTGCGCCTGAAGCGCGATTCGATCTACCGGTGCAAGCAGATCGGTTTGTCCGATCGGCTCACCGTTCCGGACCTGTCGGAGTGCCAGGTCATGGCGTTGCACGGCCGCTGCGCCCATCAGAGGCTCGTCCAGTGCGCCGTAGGCCTCGTTTCGGGAGAGCCAGTAGTCGAGTGTCTCATGCGCTGGCGCGACGTTGGGTAGGGGAGGATCTACCCGGCGCATCGCCGGGCACGAAGCAGGGCGTCTGGCTGGTTCTTGTCCCCGATGCTCGTCTTCACAACCGCCAACCGAGCCAAGGCACAGGGCGGTCACGAGGGTCGCCCCGAGTCCTATGTGGGTGCCAACATCCATCCGATGACTTGGTCTTCGACCGTGCCTCCCCTGCCTAGTCCAAGGTCGGTGTTCCGGGGAAAACCGACGTGGCCTCCGCGGTCGGTCACGACCCGTCGAAGCGTGGTTGCATTCTGCAGCCAAGGGCGCAGCGTCTCGATTTGCACCATGGGGTCTCGCTCCGCGGCAACGAACAAGGTAGGCGTCTCGATGTCTCCGAGAATTCTGCAGGCACTGGTCTGAGCCCAGTAGTCTTCGGCTCCCGTGAATCCGTGACGGGGCGCGATGACGCGTTCGTCCCACTGTTCGATCGTGTCGATTCGGGACGCTTGGTCGACGGGCAGTGGCACTTCGCGTCGTGCGGCCACCTGGCGATAGATGTCCTTGAGCGCGCTCAGGACGTGACGTCGATAGAATGCGCCGGAAGGTTGATCGATCGCTCGCGCGCTTGGTTTCAAATCGATGGGCGAGCACACGGTGGCGGCCGCTCGCACGCGCGGGTCCGGCTCTCCCGCAAGGTACCGGAGCATCATGTTTCCACCGAGCGAGTAGGCGAGGAGCAAGATGTTCTTGTATCCCTGGAGCGCCGGGCTCCGCAGCGCGACTTCCAGGTCGTCCACGAGGCCCGCATGATAGTAGTCCACGCCACTGCGGTCAGCGCCGCGGAGGTTGAGCCGCAAGCTGTCGATCCCGGCGCGTGCGGCCGCGAGCGCTGCCATGCGTGCGTAGTAGCTCGTCGCGCTCCCACCAAGCCCGTGCACGATCACGACGATCGTATCGGACATGCCCTCTCGGGTCAGCCGTCCGCTCAGGTGGAGCGTCCCTACCGTCCCGTCCTCGAAGCTGGTTTCCCAGGGTTGCCAGTCCGGGACCCGGGGCGGGACCAGGTTATGACGAAGAAACGGGGTGAGGGTCCAGAAATGACCCTGCCAGCTCATGAGTCATTGGGCGTGAGCGCGCTCAAGGCAGGCGCTGGCTGAGCGCTTTGGTGCCACGCGTAGAATGGCGGCCGGTCTTTACACATTGGCCGATCGTCGTCGGAGCAGTAGACCCGCACGTGGAAGTGACTTCGGTGCGGGGCGCCACGACTGGGCTGCGTGATCACCCGCTTCGCGCGCATCAGTACCTCGGGGTTCGCGCCTTCCTTCACGGCCTGGCGAAGGAGAAGTTGCTTCACCGTGTTCGAGACGAAGATGTGCTGCACGTCGGTCGTCGGTTGGCTGAGCAATGATTCGATCAGCGCCCAGTTGCGCGCCGCATCGAATTTGTAGAGCCCGCCCCACTGCCTGCCGATGCCTTGATTGTTGAATTTGACGAAGAGGTGAACGTTCACAGGCGTCGAGCGTCGGTCGAGCATGTAGAACCCGATGTCGACGTCCCGGCCGCTTTGATGTGACACATGCGGGCGAATCTTCCCGCCGCCGGGCCGTGAGAGGTCGCCGACCGTGAGTTGTGCTCGCGGGTAACGAAATGCGACGTCGTGCGCAGCGTTCTCGATTAGGCGGACGAGCTCTCCCGTCCCGTGGCGCGAGTACTCGGAACCGACCTTGACCCGAAGGTCTTTGCCGTCGTTGATCCGCATGCCGAACCGGAGAAGCCCCCGGTTCGGGTAGCCGACCGAAACGCTCGGATTGGGTTCGAGATCCGACGGCGAGATCCGACGTGGCATCAGGGCGACCTTTTCGAGGTCTTCGTCGGAGGGCTCCGTATGCATCTCGGCATGCTGTGTCTCACGGAGCACGGAGTCGTCGGTCATCGGG
>JBAVOF010000099.1:0-2341 GCA_049691835.1 Polyangiales bacterium | reverse complement strand
ACGCAATTAGAGTGGGACTTCGAACTATGCCATCCTAAGAACCGCAGGTAAACGTAAAGGAGCGAGAGAGGAGATGTCTACGTGAGCGCGTACGAGACTCCACGAGGGGAAGAGGTCACAACCGCTGACCGATTGCGAACGCTAATCGACCGACTGAATCGAAACATCGAACTCAGTGAAGATGATCGCGATTTCGTTCGGCGTGTCGCAGAAGACGTCGGCCTGGAAGTTGATCTCCCAGGTGGTGCGTCGAAAGATGATGCTCTGGTCCTTGTTACAGGTCTCCGCGACGCCTGGACGCGAGGCTCAAGACGAACCGGTGCAGCACTGATCGGTGCCTACAAGGCAGAGGAAGCCAATGATCTAAGAAAAGCAGCGCAGATTCTGATTCGCACGCGGGACGAGCTCGCAATGCCGTTCTACGCGGCAATCCTGGATGGCGAATTGCAAAGAATCCAGTCTGTATTGCCAGACCCGAGAGACGAATGACGAATGTCGCGTCCCGCAAGCCCTCGACGCGCTCGGGCGCCGGATTGGTAAGCTGCGTGACGGAAACCTCGAAAAAGGCTGGCTCTACGCCGATGCCCTGAACCCCATCGCCGAGCTCGATCAGAACGGGAATATCAAAGCGACCTTCATCTACGGCACTCGGGCGCACGTCCCCGACGCCATGGTCATGACCGAGGGCACGGTGTATCGTTTCATCACGGACCACTTGGGGAGCGTGCGATTGGTAGTGAATGCGGAGACGGGAGCGGTCGTGCAGCGCATGGACTACGATGCGTTTGGACGGGTGCTCCAGGACACCAATCCGGGCTTTCAGCCGTTTGGTTTCGCCGGTGGCCTCTACGACGACGACACCGGGCTCGTGCGGTTTGGGGCGCGGGACTATGACGCGTACAGCGGGCGGTGGACGGCGAAGGATCCGGTGTTGTTTGGTGGTGGAATTCAGCTCTACGGGTATGTGAACAACGATCCGATCAACACTATCGACCCAAGTGGCTTGTTCCCACTGTCACAATGCGCAAAGGACAAGCTAGCGCCGTTCTTTCCAGGGTTGAGTCTCGGTGACGTGGATATCCAGTACGGGATTCCATGGTACGTTCCAGGCGATCCTGCGGGCTTCACGCTTGGGAACACCATCTACCTGGATCCGAACGCGCACGATGAAAGTAGCGCCCGCGGGCTCGGACTCATCGGGCACGAGCTCGTTCACGTTCAGCAGTACCAAGATGCTGGTGGTATTGCGGGAATGGGTGTCCAGTACATCGGCGACTACTTGGAAAACCGCCTCGGTGGCATGAGCCACGACGGCGCGTACAGGGCCATTCCCTATGAGAAGGATGCTTACCGTCTGGGTGCCGAGATCGAAGGCCAGCTAAACGTAATGTCGGGCGGAGGGGACCTGTGCGGAAACCTATGTCCGTGACGGCGGTTGCCGTGGTGGCAATCGGCTATCTACCACTGGTCGGATTGCTTGGATCCGGGGCCTGCGAGGGTGAGCGGTTCAAGAGCGAGCGGGAATTTCTGAGACAGCCTCTGGAACAGCAGCACGAGCAGTTCATGAAGCTGCCACCGGACAAGCAGATTCCTATCTACTTGGCAGCTCAGGTGCGGGAACCACCAGATACGTCGTTCTGCCGAGACATCGGTCAATCGAGCGGGCGCACAGCGATCCCGACAATCGTCAGGTTCCTCGAAGCAGAGACCGAAGATCACGCCAAGCTCGATCTGATTCGAGCGATGCAGTGCATAGCGCTTGTTCAGGGCCCGATATGCGAGCCGGGTTTGCGGGAAGTCGCGCGGACCGCGGCTGCGTCCATTAGGGAAATGGACTGGAGAGAAGAGGCGGAAAGCATCGTGAGCGGGCTCAAATGCTCTGCCCAGGATGGTGAGAATCATGGGGCCGATCCGGATAGACAGCTGACGAAGTAGACTGGCGGCCCACAGGCGCGCTAGAAACCTGGAACATGAGTGACACCAGCGCCTGTTGCGAAAAAGCAGGATATGGCCCCGTCCATGTCGTTACACCTGGACCGAGAGCCTGGATGGCGGCGCCTCGGTCACCCGCAAGTTCGGATACGACTTGGGGAGCGTGCGGTTGGTGGTGAATGTGGCAACGGGCGAGGTCGTGCAGCGCATGGACTACGATGCGTTCGGGCGGGTGCTCCACGAATACAACCCGGGCTTCCAGCCGTTCGGGTTCGCGGGCGGGCTCTACGACGACGACACGGGGCTCGTGCGGTTTGGGGCGCGGGATTACGAGGCGTCGATACGTGTCAACGACTTTGAGACACTCCGTTCTCGAGTTTAGTGAAGGTTGATCTCGCTCCTGCTCTTG
>JBAVOF010000098.1:0-1963 GCA_049691835.1 Polyangiales bacterium | reverse complement strand
TCGCAGTCGTTGTCCTTGCCGTCGCAAACCTCGTCGCCGGGCCCGATTTCCCCATCACAAACCACGCCCATTGCATCGCCGGCGCACACGTATACACCCTCGAGGCACTCGCCCACGCCTGCCCATTCGCCGCAGGGCTCGCCGAGCTCGCGCCAGTCTTCATCGATCAACGTGTCGCCGTCGTTGTCGACGCCATCGCAGGGCTCTACGACCTCGTCCGGACCCTGGTTCGTGACCGGCTCCAGCTCTTGGCAAGTCCCGTCCACATCGCTCAAGGGCTCTGGGCAAGCCAACGCGCCGCAGCCAGCAGCGAGGAGCAAGCAGGGGACCACCAGGAGAGCCGCAGAGCGAGAGAAGGGAAGGTGCTGGATGCGGGTCGAATCTGTTTGCAGGAATCGTGACATGTCGATGAACTGGTTATCGACGTCTGCGGCCGAAGGTTGCGTGATTTTGTGGGGCTGCCGAGGCTACCACTTTTCATCCCAGATCGGGCGCCAACATTCCCAACTTGGGTTTGGCCGGGTTTGTCTGGGGCGTGACCCAGCTCACAGGACCCAGCGATACCCATGCCCCCGCTCGGTGCGAATGGCATCGAACCCGGGGTCCACTGCTGCGAACCGCTCGCGAATCGCGCGCATGTGCACCGCCACCGTGTTGGATGCCACGCTGATCTGAGCGGCCCGCATCAGCTCCGCAGCGCTCTTTGGCTGAGACGGCGCCGACGCCAACGCCAGCACCATCCAGTAATGCGTGAGCGAGAGCGATACCGGCTTGCCTTTCCACGTCACCTCGGCGCGCTGCAGGTCGATCGCGAGCGGACCGACGAGCATCTGCGTGTTGCGCCCGCCGTCCCGGTCGCTTTCCAAAATCGCCTGCCGCCGCTCGAGCAGCGTTTCGATACGCACCGCCAAGAATTCGAAGCTGCTTTCTTTGGATAGATAGTCATCCGCCCCGACCCGCAGCCCTGAAATGCGGTCGACCTCGTTGTCGTGACAGGTCAGAAAAATCACCGGCAGCGTCTGTGAAAAGTGCCGAATCTCCGAGCACAGCAGGAAGCCCCCGTCGCGCTCTTCACCAAGCGCCACGTCTAGCACTGCGACGTCGGGGACATCCGCCCGAAACGCATTCACCGCCGTCGAGCGGTCTGCAAACGCTCGAACCCCAAAACCACGGGCGTGTAGAAAGTCCGCGTAGTTCTCGCGAATCACATCATCGTCCTCAACCAGCCCAACCGTACAGCGCATCGGATCGTCCGTGCGGCGAGCATATCGAGCGATCCACCGCAGGCCTAGTGGGATCGGCGAGCCTTCATCTTAATTCATAAAACTTCACACGAATTCACCGCAACTCACACCAATTCAGAGTCGCTTGCGGCACGGTAGAGCCGTCGGAGGCTGGCGATGAGGACGAAAAGCAGAACCCGCGCCCGCAAGCACGTATGCCGAGTATGACAAGCCGAAAGGATCTCCCATGCACAAAATGCCCCTTCCCCTTTTGCTACGGTCCCTTGTGCCGTTGCTAACCGGCGTGAGCGCATCGAGTTGCCGCGGGCTAGAAACGCCGACTATCGGCTACATCGTCGTGCCCAACGTCACGTCCCCCGTACATATCAGAGTCATTTGGCGAACGTCCCCCCTTGATCCTGCGCGCCGATTTCCTAGAGCATCCGGTTACCGTTTAGACTCAGGGAGGCTGCGATGAAACAACTGACCACTCAAGCCGTCTTGCTGACGGCGTCGGTTCTTTGGTTGACTGGTGCCGGCTGTATGACGGACCCAGGTCACGGTGAGACCGTACCGTCAGTTGACTCAAACGTGCAGTTCGGGGGCTACCTGGAGTACCCAGATCGCGACGTCCAGGTGCTGGCGCAGCCGTTCGATTACGGGAATCCGCTGGATTGGCACAATGTTGGCGGAGCCCGCAGCTCAACGAGCTCAATCACCTGGGATGGAAGGCAGTGGCA
>JBAVOF010000097.1:0-3198 GCA_049691835.1 Polyangiales bacterium | reverse complement strand
CTCCAATTCGATGTGTGGCTCGCCGAGGGGCTCTCTCCGGCCTAGAAGCCCCTGGTGACTGTAGCTGTTACTCGCGGGCGGCTCCGCATTGCCGTCGTCCAGCGCCTTGATCACTGAAATCGAAAACCGGACCATGTCTTCGGGCAACTGCGCAGGTGAGTCGATCCTCGAAGCGCGTGTGCCTCCGTCCTCGACCACGGCTGGTCCGCGGTCCGTCGAAGCGCCCGATGCGACAAAAAGAAGTATTGCAAGACGTGTTCTAAGTAGCACGACTCGTGCCCTGTTCCCCCCGGGGCGAAGACCCGGCCATCGAACAGCATAGGTGCACGAATGGCCTTCACCCAAATCTCTGATGTTTCCAGGCCAAATATGCTATTTTTTCGCCGGGTAACCGTCGCCTGCGCGCGAACCATTGTCGCCCTCTCCGTGCTGTTAGACCTTCGTAATCGTCGGTAGCGACTGCGCATCTGGCCTTGATAACCCCGGCGAAGTCGAGTCTATTCATCTGAAGGGCCTTGCGCTTGCCGGGGCTCTCCCAGTGCGAGCAGACCTGCTTCGACTACGACTAGCAGGGTAACCGCATCACGTTTCCCTGCGTGACCTGTGTCGAGCGCGACACCAACCCATGCACCGTCGACAGCTGGTGGCTCCCGCCCGGAAGCACCTGCGCGATCGAGCAACAACCGCTGCTCGATGAGGGCGCCGCGTGCGATGCGGGCGGAGGCCCGGGAGCGTGCACCGCAGGCGCGTGCGATCCGGTACCGTTCATCGCGGCCGGAAGCGGCTCGACGACTTGGAGAGCGACGACGACCCCCCCGGGCGGCCCGACGGGGCTGGGTACCGTCGGCGGCTGCGAGTACGCCACTATTCTCTAGTATCTCTACTTCGACACCACGATCACCATGGATGTGGTCTCGGACGGGCTCGGCAACCTGAGCGTCGGCTACGAGCTCTCGATGCAGAATGGCCTCCTGCCGACCATCGCCAATGCTGCGGCATACGGCTCGCTCTCGCTCGGCACCAACATCACAGGCGGCGTTCCCGGCTCGATTGCGAGCACGGCCAATCCCGCGGTGATCGGCCAGCTCATCGCGGACTTCATGTCCGGCGACATCATGACCTACGCTTCGCCGAACGAAATCCTCACGGCCACCGAGACCGTCACGCCCACGACGTTCCCCACCGTGCATGTCAACTGGTCGGGCGATTTCTCGCTCCTGCTCACTCTCGAGGGCCAGCCCCTCGTCGAGATCGACAGCACGGACTGTATCTTCGACGTGCAGGGCACGGGCGTCGACCTCGGCTCGGTACAGCCCTAGCTTCGATTAGGGTAGTAGACCACGTGAGCCCCTGACTGGCGCTCAGGAGAACATTCGCCACTAGAGCCGAGCTCAAGAGCCCTCCTAGCCGACTTCCTCCGTGCGCACCGTGAACTGCACCAGGCGGCTCGGACCGAAAGACGTCAACAGCGCGACATCCGCTGCATCGCGCCCTCGCGCCATCAGAATTCGACCAATGCGCGGCGCATTGTTGCGGGCATCGAAAGTGTGCCATTCCCCTCCAAGATACGCATCGAACCATGCGCTGAAGTCCATTGGATCGTCGGAGGCAGGGACGCCGATGTCGCCGAGGTACCCCGTGCAATATCGGGCGGGAATGTTGAGACAACGACAAAAGACAATCGCGAGATGCGTGAAATCGCGACAAACACCGACTCGTTCCTGATAGGCGTCGTAGGCCGTACGTGTAGCGCGGGCTTGAAGATAGTCGAAGTGGATGTGCTCGTGGACGAAGTCGCAGACCGCCTGGACGCGCGTCCAACCCGGGGTCGTCTTGCCGAACAACTGCCACGCGATATCGAGCATTCGGTCCACTTCGCAATACCTGCTGGGCAACAAGAAACGGAGGGCATCGTCTGGCAGTTCGTGGATCTCGTGTTGTTCCGCTTGACGCTCTTGCCGGTCCGGCTCGCCGCTATCCTCGACCAGTGCGTCGCTTTGAAATCGCATCCTACCGGCCTCGGCGATGAGGCGAGCGCAGCGGTTGCCGAAGGAGTCGGTGTAGTCGTTGATCCGCACCTGAGGTTCGACGACGAGGACCTCACGGCCGCGGACCGATGCTTCGCGAGAAGGATGAGTGTAAAGCATTGCCAGGACCGGCGTGGGTACCGGGTACTCGAACACGATGTCGTAGCCAGTCCGAATCAGCATGAAGCCAACGTACCCGACGAACCCGTACGGCAGTAGCCGAGCGCCGCGATCCCTCATTCCGGTTCGTAGCCGGCGGCGTTTCGCTGCGGCTGGCTACAGCGTCTCTAGCGGGGATGAGCTCTCGGGAGGCAACGCTAGGGCAGCAAGGGAAGCATCCAACTCCTTGCATGCCGCGCTGCGATAGACCTCTAGGGCGTTCGAAAAGCTTTCGGTCCAATCGGCGTCGGCGGCATGCATTCTCTGAACCTGCACTGACGGCTCGGGTGATGTGGGTAGCCCGCAGCCTTCGCGAAGCTCATCGCAACACGCATCGAGAGCCGCACGAATGGAATCCGTCTCTACTTCGAGCTCGGATCGCGAAGGCTCCAGTCCCACCACTTGTCGAGCAGTCAATGCTTCGAGATCAGCAATCGTTTGTTGGACCACGGAACGGATTGCATCGAGCCGAAGGACCTTCCAAGCGCTTCGCAAAATCCCACCTATCCGTGTTTCCCACATATGAGGACAGTACCACGTAATGTGCGGCAGCGCCGGGGAAGACCAGATCGGTCGAGTCCCGCAGGATTGGAATCGGCAAGACAAGCCGGCGGCCCCGTGCGACAGTACGCTCATCCGGCGGCGCGCCATCTACGATTCGCTTCCGAGGATAGGAGGTGAGCCATGGGCGACAAGTCCCCGAAACAGAAGAACCGCAAGACCAAGCAGAAACAACAGACAAGAGACGACAAACAGCGCCGAGAGGCAGCCGCCGCGGTCAAGAAGGCGGCACTCACCGGAAAGAAGTGAGTGCGGGCGACCAGGGCATGAGCAAAGACGAAAGCCCCGGCGCGGTCCAGCGCGTAGCACTGCTCGGAAATCACCTTCCGCGGCAGTGCGGGATCGCCACCTTCACCACCGACCTCGCCGATGCGATCTCGTCGACGTTCCCGGGTATCGAGTGCGCGGTCGTCGCCATGAACGACGCGGGGAGACGCCACGCCTACGGTGA
>JBAVOF010000096.1:0-1648 GCA_049691835.1 Polyangiales bacterium | reverse complement strand
CCCTTGGTCTTGCTCTGGAGCTCGTCGCGTCTCGCTTCGAGCGTCTTGTTCTCTTGGGCAAGCGTCTCGAGCTCAGCGCTCTGTGCGAAATAGAAAATACCTAGAACCACGAGCCAGAGGGCGATGGCCCCCCCGTAGATGGCGCCCCAGGTGCGCAGGCTGAAGTCACCTCCTGGAAGGGGCGACGCAGCGACGCGACGGGCGCGCTTCTTCTTGTCCGTCGGCAGCAGATTGATGCGAATCATCAGCTACGCTCCCGCTCTTTACGCAGCGCCAACCCTATGCTCACCACGGCCTGTGACGCTCTGCCCTGTAAATCCGCGACTGCGCTTTCGTCCACATCGGCTACGCGCGTTGGGTCGAGCGCCTCGACCGGAACTCGGGCCCGGTCCTGGAGGACCTCGAGAAGCGACTGGATGTTCGCCGTCCCCCCCGAGAGGCAGATGCGGCTCAGGTCACGATCCCCACTGGTCGCCAGGTAGAAGTCCAGCGAGCGCTGAATCTCACCGGCGAGTTGATCGACCGCCTGGTTGACGATCTCGGGTACCTCGCGCGGAACGATGCCGCGCCCTTGGCCACCGCACTTGTACGACTCCGCCTCGTCCCGACCGATCCCGAGCTGACGTTGAATCTCCTCGGTAATCGCGTTGCCGCCGTTGGCGATGTCGCGGGTGAAGGCGGTCGTGCCGTCGGAGAGGATGTTCACGGTGGTCGTCGAGGCTCCGCAGTGCACCAACACTGTGGTTTCGTCCTGAGCGGCGGCCCCGTACCCCACCTCAAACACGTTTTGAACGGTAAACGCGTCCAAATCCACCACCATGGGGCGAAGTCGAGCTTCCATCGCCAGGTTGGTGAGATCGGTAATCTCTTCCTTCTTTGCGGCAACGAGCAGCACGTCCATTTGGCCGTGGTCGGCGCGTTCGTGCAGCACCTCGTAGTCCACATGAACTTCGTCGAGGTCGAACGGAATGTGCTGCTCTGCTTCCCAGTTGATCTGCTCGCTGAGCTCGGCGGCCGTCATCAGCGGCATCGCGATTTTCTTGATGATGACGCTGTGCCCGCTCGCTCTAAGCGCTACGTTGCGCCGCTTCGAACGCGCGAAGAGCTTCTCGAGCCCCTCGACCACGGCGCCGGAATTGATGATGTGGCCATCGACGATGGTCTCGGCGGGCAAAGGGTGATACCCGAACCTGGTGATGGTTCGTGCCCCCCGGCGCCCTTCTTTGATTTCACAGACTTTAATCGAGCTCGAACCGATGTCGACGCCGATTAAATTCTTCCCCTCGGACGGCATGTAGACACGCTACTCCTCCTCGCCGAACACACGTACCCGATCAGCGAGTCTCAGACCCAAAGCTTCGAGAATCTTTCGTTTTGTGTCCATTCGACATCCAAAACCCTTCTCGACACGATCAATCGTCAACACCGATAGGTTCGCGCGACGAGCCAACTCAGCCTTGGACATCATGCGTTCGATTCGAATCTTGCGAACATTATTGGGCTTGTTGCCACTCTTCTTGTTCGTGCTGGGCTTGGAAGGCCCCTCGTGGTCGATCACATCAGAGGCCGATGCACCCATGGGGTTGGGCTTTTGCATCGCTTCATTCGCCTCTGGGTCATAGGTCATCGTTTGACTCACTGGAGGGAG
>JBAVOF010000095.1:0-1522 GCA_049691835.1 Polyangiales bacterium | reverse complement strand
GCCTTCGTTCGCCCGAGCGCGTCGCGGAAGAGCTGGAAGCGCGCGCTCACGAGCGCTTCGTTCTTGGCGATCGCCGCCGCGGTGTCGTAGTTCGAGCGCGAGTTGGTGATGCCGCGCCCGAGCACGTTGCGATCCTCGTCGATCACCACCGCCTTGGTGGTCGTCGAGCCGAGGTCGATTCCGATGAAGAGCCGCATTGCCGTCGCTCCTTCAGTGCACGGCCGCGGTGGCGCGGCGCTTCTGGTTGATCATCTGGAAGTAGCTTTCCAGCCGGTTCTTGATGTTGGCCCCCGAAAAGTAGCGGGGATCCACCAGGTCCGACTCGATGAAGGCGGCCGGCTTGCCGGTGCGTTTCTCGACCTCGCGCAGCATGAGGAGCTGCCCGGCCGAGAAGCTGTTGCAGCTCTTGATCGAGTTGATCAGGAGCCCGTCGGCCTGGTATTCCTCGATGTACTTGCAGATCATGTCGATCCGCTGCGAGAAGTTGAGGTTGGTGTAGCAGCCGAGGCAGTAGCGCGCGAGCGACTCGAGCGGCTCATCCGGGTTGTGGCGGAAGCCGAAGTCGTACACGCCGCCGACCTTCGAATAGGTCGACGCGACCACGACCGCGCCGTCCTCGTAGAACATCTTCCAGAACTCGCGGAAGCTGGTCCAGTTGGGCGGCCCCTCGACGACCAGGCGGTATTTCTCCTCGGTCATCTCGCCGTCCGGCGTGATCGGACCTTTCTTCTGGCGCACGCGCTCCTCGATTTCGCCGCGGAGGACACTGTAGAACTTGGTCGCTTCGGGGGTGCCGCGAAACGCCGTGAAAATCGGGCCGATGTAGTAGACGCCGCCGAAGTAGCCATCGATCGGGGAGGGACGGTTCTTTGCGGACTGCAGGACTGCGACGAGGTCTTCCTCCGCCTTGGCGGATTCCTTCATGTTCTGGCGCAGCCGGTCGATGTCGAACTTCACGCCCGACACGCGCTCGAGCGTCGGAATGACGTCTTCCTTCAGCTGCTTGACGACGTACTGCACCATGCTCTCGTTGATCTTGCCGTCGCCCTGGTAGGGCACGTGCAGCATGGTCGTCTCGCAGTCGTATTTCTGGCGGATCAGCTCGAACCACTTCATGAACGTGAAGCAGCCGGTATACGAGAGGAGCAGGACGTCCGGTACGGGCAGCTTCTCGCCGGTCGGCCCGATCTCGCCGCCCATCATCATGCCGAGGTCGGCCTTGACGTAGGTGCAGACGTCCTCCGAATGTCCGTCGCGCTCCGCGTCCATGATCATCTTGCCGGACTTCTTCCGCATCCCGTTCTGCAGCGCATTAGTCTCCGGCAGGCTGCGCGCGAAGTCGAAGCACATCAGGAGCTCGTTCAGGTTGCCGGGCACAAAGGTGGCGGAAACCTTCCGCCCCACGTCGTGCGCGATGGCGAGGTCGTGATAGTTACTGTTGATCATCTCCTTCTGCAGCCACATCGCGTCCTCTTTCTGGACGCTTTTCGCGGCCGGCCTCTTGCCGGGCAGGGCGGTGGTG
>JBAVOF010000094.1:0-5332 GCA_049691835.1 Polyangiales bacterium | reverse complement strand
GCTCAGCAACGCGGTCGACGAGCGGCCGGACGACCTCGCGCTTTGGGAGACGCTGAGGAACGCGGCGCGGCAAGCGGGACAGTGGCCGCTGGTGGCCCAATCGTGCGAGCGCCTGGCCCAATTCGTCCAAGGTTCGCTCAAAGCCGACCTCTTGGAGGAGGCGGGCGTCGTCCGAATGGATCACCTGGAGCAGGATCAGCAGGCCGAAGATCTCTTCCGTTGTGCACTCGAAGAGGACCCGAGCCGCGACGTGGCATTTCGGCGGCTTCACGACCTGCTGGCGGCGCAAGAGGACGCCGACGCACTGCAGGCACTGGTATCCGATCGCTTGGCCCTAGGCGGTCCGAAGGGTCGACTCGACTTGCTCTACGAGCGCGCCCGCCTTCTGCGGGGGTTCAGCGATCGACCCGGAGCTCTGGAAGCGCTCGAAGAGCTTTTCGAATCGGAACCCGAGCATCCCGGCGCCCTCGCCTTGGCAGCGGAGGTTCACGTCTCGCTCGAACGATGGGCCGAGGCGGTCGATTGCCTGCGGCGCTTGTCCAAGGCGAACATTCCCGACGCACAGCGCAGAGTTGCGCACCTGGGCGCCGCCGATTTTCTCGAAGCTCACCTGATGGCGAAGCACGAGGCGCTCGTGGAATTGCGCGCGGTCGAAGCGCTCGGTCTGGCTGACGCGCAGGTCTGGACGAGAATTGGTGCAATCGAAGCCAGCTTCGACAAGCGCGGCGCTGCCGCAGACGCCTATGCCCGCGCTCTGCAGGCCGAACCAACGAACGCAGTGGCGATCTCGGGCCTGGTTGAGCTCCTGGACGGCGAGGCCAGGCGTGCCGCGCTCGGCGCCTACGAGAACGCCATTTGGGAGCAGATCGACGCCGGCAAGCTCGACCCCGGGCTCCTCGAAGGCTTGAGGAACACGGCGCGTTGGCTCGGACACGACGCGCGCGCCGACGCCGTCCTAGCGGTGCAACGTGCACTCGCACTAGTGGCGTCGGACGGCGATGAGCGCGCCGCGAACCTAGGCCTGGTTCGCATCGACGGGATCTGGGATCGGGAGTCGGACCCGCTTCTTCGTAAGGTCATGGTCCGGGTGGGTCCCACCCTACCGAAGGCTCGTCTGCGCGCGAAGAGGGCGGCTCCGGACGACCCGCTCTGCGCCGACCTCGAACACATCTCGAGCCGATTCGGCGCGCGCGCAGGCTCGATCGAGCTATCGGAGGAGCTGGCGACTCTGGTCGCACGCAGCGGCAGAGATGGCGCGATCGACTGGGTCGCCCCTGCGCATGCTCGAGCCGGCTTGAGTGCCAAAGGGCGATTCCTCGCCGGGCGCCTCGCCTGGGCCGTGGCTCACGGAGCAGCGGATGTGCTCGATGCCTCGCCCCCAGCCGTGGCGGGCCTGCTGGCCGCGATCTTTCGAGTCGCACGCTGTGAAATTGCCCCTGGTGAGCCTGCTCTCCCGGGAGCCGAGGTGAAGCTACGCCGGAGCGTCCGAAAAGACGTCCGCGAGATCGTGCGCGGTGCGACCTTCGACCCCGGCTCGTTGCTCCGGTTCGCGAGAGCCCTCCAGCGGAGCGCAGATCGTGCGGGCTTGCTCGCATCCGGCGACATCGCGGCCGCGCTGGCCACGCTCTTGAACGATCGAGTCACCGTCAAAGGGCTTCGAAGCTCCTCGCGCGGACTCGACTTGCTTCGCTTCTGGCTCGCGAACGACCTCTGGCTCCGAGGCAATGATGGCTGAGGACGACGTCTCGCCGCTCAACAGCGAGGCCGAGCAGCCTTCGTTTGATTTCGACGAGGAAGCGATTTCTGCTCTCCTCGATTCCTTCGTCGAGACACAAACCGGGCCTCGAGCGAGGCGTGTCGGCCGCGCCCCTAACCCCTCGGACACCGGTGCCCAAGCCGCGCAGCGCACCGTCTTCCAACATAGATCCCGCCAAGAAACGCTGCCGCTCGTCGGCGATACGCGGGAAGCGCAGACCCGCCGCATCGAGCTCTTGAATGCGCTGGCGGAACGGGCGGTCGGGTCCGCACGGGCGCGACTCTTGAGCTCGGCCGCGGAGCTTCACGAGCAACTAGGTAACCCCGGAGCTGCGGCAGGCCAATACGAGCAAGCCCTTCACGCCGATGCACGCGACGTCTTCGTGCTCCGCGCGCTGCGACGACTCGCGATCCAGTGCGAGGACTGGGCGGCGGCGGCAACCGCGTTGGAAAAGGAGGCCAGTCTCGAGCTGAACGCCTCCGAGCGGGTCTCTGCGCTCAAGCTGCTCGCGGGGATTCAGCTGTCGAAGCTCGGTGATCCCGCTGGCGCAGAACAGTCAGCCACACACGCCACTGCGCTTCAACCCGGCGATTTCGTCGCGTGTGTGCTGACGGCGTCTGCGCGCCTGGCCCGTGGCGATACCGTACGCGCTGCCGAAGCACTCCTCGACGCGGCGGAACGCTGGCCGCAGGCCGAGGCGCACGCGGTGGTGGTGCTTCACGCCGCACAGCTCATGGAAAACGCCAACGCGTTCGAGCGGGCGAAGAACGCGTACGCTCGCGTGCTCGATCTGCAGCCCGCGTGTCTTGCGGCACACCTCGGCATGGTTCGCACGACCCGAGGGCTCGGAGCGACCGGCTCCGCCGCCGATCTTCTGCACGCGGCTTCGGAGCATAGCTCCGGGTCCTTGGCCGCCGCGCTCCGCCGAATGGCAGCTGGCCTAGGTGGGGGAGAGCGCGAGCACACGGCGGCGATCGCGCTTCTCGATCAGACTACCGACACCCCCTCGCTCTGGACCCTCGCAGAGCTAGCGGCGATGGCCGGCGACGCGCCAAGCGTGATGGCAGCGCTCGACGCAATCCCATTCGACTCAGCCCCCGAAGCTCGGGCAGTGAGCAGCGCAAGGCGCGCTCGCCTCCACGCGGAGCAGGGAAATCAGGCAGACTTCGATCGCGCGGCTCGCGAGGCAGAGCAGGAACCGAGATTGAACGCTTACCTGCAGGCCTGGAAGCGCTTCGTCGCCGGGGAATCGAAAAGCGAAAGCGAAATTCGAGAGCTGCTCGACGCGGTGTCCGCCGAGGCGACCACCCCCTCGTCCATGATGGTGCACTCGGACGATGCTGCGCGCCGTGGCGACAGCAGCTCGTTCATGACCGCTCTGGAACGCGAGCTCGACGGCAATCCGGAACAAGTTGCTGGGGGTGGCGCTCTGGCGGTCGCGGAGATCGCGGACGCTACGGGCATAGCCGATCGGAGGAGTGTTCTGCTCCGCGCAGAAGAACGAGACCGGGCGGAGTCAATGATCCGCCGCGCCTTGCTGGTCGAGGACGACGATTCGGAGCGTTGCGCCCGGCGATGGGTGAACGAGGGCGAGGCGACCGGTGGGGCACGTAGCGCATTTGCATTCACGATGGGCGCGCGGCTAGCACGACCTGGGAGCACGGCGGCGATTGGTGCGTGCGAGGCGGCACTGACCGCGAAATCCGACTACTGGCCCGCCTTGTGGGAGTTGGAAGATACGCTCGGCTCGCCGGAAGCACGGGCTGCGAGCGCAACCGCGCAGTCCATGCTCGATTCGGCCGAGGGGGCCTCCGACAGAATACGCGCCGCGCTCTGGGCACCCTCCGCGAGCGAGGGCATCGCGCACGCCAAGGCCGCCCTGAACCCCGAAGCGCCCGACCCTCTGCTCGTCGAGCACCTCTTTGAAGCGGCGGGTGATGCCACTGAGGCTGCCGCTGATCTCATGGTCTTGGCAGCACGCCACTTCGATTTGGTCCCGCACCTCGAACGCGCCGCAGCTTCGTATCGATGGGCGGGCCTTCCGGATCGCGCCGCCAAGATCCTCAGGGAAGCCTCCATCGAGAGACCGGATGATACATCGATCCGGGTTCAGCGGAAGGATGCCGAGCTTCATGCATCCGAGTTCGCCCGATTGACCGACGCGGCAATGCGACGCGCGCGCGAGGCTACCGACGACGCGGAGCGACTCGGCGCGTTCGCCGCGATCGCCGAGGTCGATCGACTCGCGCGGCGAGACATGCAAAGCGCGCGCCTGACACTGCAATCGATTGCCGAGATGCGCCCCGAGGATGTTCCCACCGCCCGTGCCCTCGAATGGGACGCGCTTCGAGAGCACGACCCGGAACGCATTCGCTCCAGCTCCCGCCGTCTCTCGGAGGTCCTGCCTGCTGGTTTACCGGACCGGATCGCGAGGCACAGACTGCTCCTCGAGCTCTTCAAGACCGACCCGGACATCATGCAAGCCGACGTCGACAGGTTCCTTCGCGGCATAGACGGTGCGCTCGAGGCAGATCCTGGCCTGGCCAGGCAGGTGCTCGGGGTTGCGTACGCAAAGGGCGACTACAGACTCGTTCTAACTGCCCTGGAGGCACTCGAAGCCTCCCTCGACGACGAGCTAGAGCGCGGCGCGCTAACACTCGACGCAGCGCACGCGCTTCAACGACTCCGGGACCCGGAGCGCGCGCTCGCAATTTTGCAGGCCGCGCAGATCCATCCGCTTGCACGGGAAGCCGAGGCCCGGCTGTTACGCGCAGAGAAGCGCTGGGCGGAAGCTGCATGTGTCTTCGAAGACGCCGCCGGACGTGCCCAGGATCAGCGTCGCGCCGCGTCGCTCTGGCGTGAGGCGGCGTCGATCTTCGAAGACGAGCTCGACGACGAGGGTCGAGCGATCGACGCATGGGTCCGCGCGGCGGACTGCGACATCACGTATCCGGACGTGTACCGCCGCTTGGCGGGGCTCTATCGGAAACGCGGCCAACTAGACGAGCTCACCGCCCTGACCGATGCCCGCATCGACGCTGGCGCAGATACCCCGACGCTGGTGGCGCTTTTGCTCGAAAAGGCGCGGCAGCGTCGTGATCTGGGCGATCTCGATGGCGTCATCGACGCACTCGACGAGTGCCTAGAGCTCGACCCGCATCACTTCGCCGCACTCGAGGAGCTCGTGAACACGCATCGCTCCTCCGGCGATTGGCAGGGTGCGGCGGAGGCCTTGATTCGGATCGCCCGTTTGAACCGCAGCACGGACGAGCAAGTCTGGGCGTTTTCGGAGCTCGCCGAAACGTATGACGTGCATCTTCAGGACCTCCCGCGCGCCGAAGCCTCGCTTCGCCGAGTGGCCAAGCTGGCGCCGACGAGTCTGGAGCCCCTCGATCGTCTCGCGTCGGTCCTGAGTCGCCAGAACAAACCCCAGGAAGCCGCCGGCCTCCTCGAACAGCTCGTCCGGCGGGCGAGCAACGATGCCCAGGCACGAGACTATCGGATTCGGCTCGCCAGCGCCGTGGAGGCTGCCGGCCAGGGGCGGCAGGCAGAGCTGATTCTCGAGAAGCTCCGAGC
>JBAVOF010000093.1:0-10888 GCA_049691835.1 Polyangiales bacterium | reverse complement strand
GCTGGATGACCTCCATGCGGTCGCGGAGGGCGGCCGGGATGGTGTCGAGCATGTTGGCGGTGGCGATGAAGAGCACCTTGGAGAGGTCGAACGGCACCTCCAGGTAGTTGTCCTGGAAGGAGTTGTTCTGCTCCGGATCGAGGACCTCGAGCAGCGCCGACGACGGGTCGCCACGGAAGTCCATGCCGACCTTGTCGATCTCGTCGAGCATGAACACCGGATTGATGGTGCCCGCCTTCTTCATGCCTTGGATGACTTGGCCGGGAAGGGCGCCGACATAGGTGCGACGGTGACCGCGAATCGCAGCTTCGTCGTGAACGCCGCCAAGGCTGATGCGGTGGAATTTGCGCCCCAACGCGCGAGAGACCGATCGCCCGAGCGAGGTCTTACCCACGCCAGGCGGCCCGATCAGACATAGAATTGGTCCCTTCTTGTCTGTCTTGAGCTTGCGGACTGCCAGATACTCGACGATGCGCTTCTTGACCTTCTCGAGACCGGAGTGATCCTCGTCGAGCACCTTGCGGACCGCAGCGATGTCCATGTTGTCGGCTGTCTGCTTGGTCCATGGGACATCGAGAATCCAGTCGATGTAAGTGCGGACGACGGTGTATTCCGCGGAGCCCACCTGCATCTGCCGGAGGCGCTTGAGCTGTTTGTGGGCGACCTTGTCAGCCTCGCCCGGCAGGTTGGCCTTCGCGATCCGCTCCTCGAGCATGTCGACGTCGCCCTGATCGCCTTCCTCTTCGCCCAACTCTTCTTTGATGGCTTTGAGCTGCTGTCGGAGGACGTATTCGCGCTGGTTTTTCCCCATCTCTTCTTTGATTTGGGAGTTGATGCGCTCCCGCATCTTGAGGATCTCGAGCTGACGTGTGAGCAGCCGCAGGACCTTGCGAATGCGTTCCTTCGGGTCGAGCGTTTCGAGCAGCTGCGATTTCTCTTCCACGGGAGCGTCGAGGTTCGCCGCGACCAGGTCCGCGAGTTGGCCGCGCTCTTGGATCGAGTCGATGAGCGAGCCGGCCTCACGAGGGAGCTCCGGCATGAGCTGGATGACTTGCTTGGCTATGTCGCGGAGGCTCATCGCGAGCGCTTCGCTCTCGACGTCGTCGGCAGGGGGCTCGTGCAAACGCGACACGCGAGCGCGGATGTACGGTTCGGTCGTGATCACCTGCTCGACGCGGATCCGCACCAGCCCCTGAAGGATGAGGCTGTAGTTACCCGAGCTGTGCTTGAGCGCCTTGAGCACACGAGCTGCGACGCCAACGGGATAGAGGTCGTTGTGATCGGGATCGTCTGTCGACGGATCTCGCTGTGCCACGATCGCGATGATCGGTTGATCGAGGTTCTCGATGTCTTCGACCAGGGCGACGGACTTCTCACGACCCACGTCGAAAGGCGCGACAGCCGCCGGAAAGAGCACGGCGTTACGAATCGGCAGAACCGGAAGCTCCGTGCCGAACTCGATCTCGCCGGTATCGGGGGGCGGCACCGATGTGATGGTTTCCTCGTCGTCGCTCATGCTGGTGTTCTACTCCTACTCGGGCAGAACCCAAGTTTTCCAGTACTGTGGCGAACATAGCCACGCACGATTTCCCTGGCAAGGGTCTCACCTGGGGCGCGGCTCGGACACGTCAAGACCGCGGGGTCACCAAGTCGATTGAAGCGGGCGGTGCCGCGAATTAGGCTCCGCGAAATGCGTCTGTCCGTCGTGGTTCCGTGTTTCAACGAAGAGGGCAATATCGCGCCCGTGGTCGTTCAAGCGGCGGAGGTGGGGCGCAGGCTCGCCGCCGAGCTGGAGATCATCGTCGTCGACGATGGCAGCACGGACCAGACGTCGCGGGTATTGGCTACGCTGCAGCAAAGCGTCCCTGAGCTGAGGATCGTTGCGCACGCGAGCAACCGTGGGTATGGGGCTGCCGTCCGGTCCGGGCTCCAGCGGGCCGCGATGGACTACGTCTTCCTGACCGACGGGGACGGGCAGTTCGACCTGGAAGAGCTTCCGGCTGCGGTCCAACTCCTGAGCGAACACGATCTGGTGGCCGGATATCGAACGAATCGCAGGGATGGATGGTGGCGACGGCTCTGGGGTCGGGCTTGGACCCTTCTGGTCAACCAAGTGTTCGACCTGGACGTCCGCGACGCGAATTGCGCATTCAAGCTCGTGCCGCAGAGCTTGCTCCGCTCGAGCGTCCTTCGAAGCGATGGCGCGCTGATCAGCGCCGAGCTCCTGTTCGAAGCGCGGCGGGCAGCTCTCAGCCTGGGGCAGTGTGCGGTGAGCCATCATCCTCGGAAGACCGGCCGTCAATCGGGCGCGTCGATCCGGGTCATCGCGACGGCATTTGCCGAGTTGCTCGTGTGCCGAGCGAGAGCCTGGTCGCGCAAAGAGCCTTCGGCGCCACGGGGCATCGCCCCTTGAAGGCTTCTCCACGCGGCGAGGCCTGCGCTAAAAGCAGACTCGATTTCGGCCCGCTTGCTTCGCTTCATACATCTTGTCGTCGGCGGCCTTGAGCAGATCGGATGGGTCCTCGTAGCTCGTCTGCCACTCGGCTACGCCGACGCTCACCGTGACCTCCACTCGCGTTCCCTCGAACTCGAAATGCGTGTCGCCGATCAGGCGTTTGATTTTTCCAGCGAGCTCCTTGGCGCCGTCGAGACCAACTTCGGGTGTGATGAGGGCGAACTCCTCGCCACCAATTCGCGCCAGTACGTCGTTGACGCGAAGTCTCCCGAGAAGGACGGCACCGAGCTGTCGCAGGATCGCGTCGCCTGCCAGGTGTCCGAGCTCGTCGTTGACGCGCTTGAAGTGGTCGATGTCGAAGACGAGCAGGGAGAACGCGCGTTTGTACCGTTTGGCTCGTGCAACTTCACGGTCTAGCATCTCGTCGAAGTATCGCTTGTTGTGCAGCTGGGTGAGGCCATCGGTCGTCATGAGCCGATAAATCTCTTCGTGGTACTCGACCTCCACGTCGTCTCCGGCGATGAACTTGAGAATGGTGCGCCCCACCTTGAGCTGGTCGCCATGGCGGAGGCGCCCGTCGCCCTGGACGAGGTCGTCGTTGACATAAGTGCCGTTGGTAGAGCCGAGATCGCGGACGAGGAACTCCCCGCGTTCAAAGCGAATTCGGCAGTGTTCGCGGGAAATGCTTTCTTGATCGACTTGGATGTCGCACTTGGGCGAGCGCCCTATGACCAAGGGTTCAGCAGTGACCCGTATCCGGCGCCCGATCTCTTGTCCGTAGATGATGACCAGGCAGCCGTTTTCGCTGCCAGGCCCACGCGAGCGAGCCTCCCCAACCTCGGTGAGGACCGTTTGGCTGGCGCTCGTCGTCTGATCCTTGAACGGCACTTGATCAATATACCGCGCTGGAGGCGGTGGCGGTAAATCAGCGACAGGCGATTTCAGTCAGGGCGGACGCATGGGTTTGTTGACTGCGGCGATGCTGTTCTCTAGCGTAGGCCCGTGCGCGACGTAATTTCTAACTCCTGGCTATGGGGTGTGGGGAGCCTCGCTCTGGTTCTTGGAACCCCTTTGGCCCTAACGGCGAGTCCGCCTTCTGCGCAACGGGCGTCGACGAGTGTGGCACGCGTCGTGACGCCCCCGTTTGCGGACGTCGACATCGCGCGCGCCCAGCCGAGGGATCACGAGTGGATCGTTGCCCGACGCGACGGGACACGTGCGGTTCTGACCGTCGATCGCGATCTTCAATCCTACGTCCGCACGCTGTTTGGCCGGTACGACGTACCAACGGGGGGTCTGGTGGCAATCGAGCCCAAGACCGGGCGCGTTCTCGCATTCGTGGGTTACGAGGCGGGAAAGGGTGACAGCGCGACCGTCGCGAGCGACCCCGCGCCGCCAGCGGCATCCGTTTTCAAGATGGTCACCGCATCGGCCCTCTTGGACGCAGGCGTGAAGACCTCGACTTCGGTCTGCTATGGCGGAGGCATGCGCGGCCTGGAGCAGGCGGACTTAATCGACAATCCCAAACGCGACCGTTGGTGCGTAACGCTCGCCGACGCAATGGGCTACTCGATCAACGCGGTGTTTGCGAAACTTGCCGATCGGTACATCAACGAGGCGCGGATGACGCAGTATGTTGCGGCGTTTGGCTTCGGTCAGCGCCTGCCGTTCGATCTGTCCGCAACGCCGAGCCCGGTGGATGTACCCGAAAACAGACTCGAGCGCGCGCGCATGGCGGCCGGCTTCTGGCACAGCCAACTCTCGCCGCTACACGGAGCGCTCTTGGCTTCGACCATCGCCAACGATGGTCAGATGCCCTACGCCGCTCTCGTCGAGCGCATCGAGAGCGCGAAGGGCGAGACCTTGTACGAGCATACGCCGCGGACCTTTCGCCAGGTGGTGACGCGTCAAACCGCGCGCCAGATGGGCGAGATGATGACCCGGACGGTTACCCACGGAACCTCGAAAAAGGCATTCTGGGATTCCAAGGGTCGCCCCTTTCTGCCCGGCATTGCGGTCGCGGGCAAGACGGGCACGCTCAGCCGCTACAACCCCCAGCGCACCTACAACTGGTGGGTGGGTTACGCGCCGGTCGATGATCCGAAAATCGCCGTGGCAGTGCTCGTCGTGAACGAGCCCAAGTGGCGTATCAAGGCGAGCTACGTGGCCCGCGAGGCGCTACGCGAGTACTTGCTGCGCTGAGCGAAGCGCAACGCCGCCGGCCCGCCGCATCCCGCCCCGACGCGCCCCGTCTGCTCAGTTCTTGTTTTGCACGATGAAGGTGTTCATTCCTTCTTCGTGCTCGAACGTCGCTCGGTAGCTCTGTGCTTCTTGTCGCGTGGGAAACGGCCCGATACGGACACGCCAATGCGTGCCGCGCCCTTCGACCGTTCCGGTCGTCACGTAAGCCGCGTGCCCGCGTTTGCGTAGCGCGCTCGCAAACACCTGAGCCTCCTGCGGGTCGTCATAGCTGATGACCTGCAGGGTATAGCGACCTTCGTGTCCCGCAGCAGTGGAGCTGGTCTTTCCCTTTACCGTGGCCGCAACGAGCGGATCACGCATCGCGGCCATCTCGACAACGTTTCGGTCCGGGCCCGCCGTCACGGATGCAGGCAGTCCGGCGGCGATGTCCGACCGTGGCGGTGGCTTCGTCACCGGGTCGAGGTGCGCCAGCTCAGCGGCAGCGGCGGCCATCGCGGCGGCGACCTCCGGCCGTGTATCAGTGACCAGGCTGGTTGGGAAGCTGAGGCTCTCCGGGTCGATGACCGGGTCTGCAACCGACTCGCTGCTCAGTTCGGTCGCTTCGACGCCGTCACCGATCGCCAACAGCTGCAACGGGTCGGGCGCAGGTTCCTCGTTGCCGCCCGGCAGTGCGGCGACCGCCGCGACCACAATCGCGATCGCAGCGATCAGGCCCACACCCGACAACACCAAGACACCTCGTCCGTCGTTGGACGGTCGCTCTTCGATCCGCTCCAGATCGCGCATGGCTGTGTCCATATCCCGTTTCGCTCCGGTCCCAGTACACGGTTTACGAAACTTCCTCGGAACCAGCCAAAAAACAGCAGCTCGCAAGCGGGGAGAGTACGTGCGAGAGGGGTGCGCCCGTGGTAGCTTCGCGCCGGCGTCACAGCTCTGGGGAGTGACGCGCGGGAGCATTGGTTCATGGCGGAATCTCCACAGAAACAGCCGGTCGCGCTCGAAGACGAGATGAGACGCTCGTACCTCGACTACGCGATGAGCGTCATCATCGGACGCGCGATTCCCGACGTTCGGGACGGTCTCAAACCGGTCCACCGGCGCATTCTCTACTCGATGCACGAGCAGAAGGTGCAGTGGAACGGTGCGTACAGGAAGAGCGCTCGTATCGTCGGTGATGTACTGGGCAAGTACCATCCGCACGGTGACACCGCTGTGTACGATGCGCTCGTTCGCATGGCGCAGGATTTCTCCATGCGGTATCCGCTTGTCGACGGGCAAGGGAACTTCGGTTCGGTCGATGGCGATCCGGCCGCAGCCATGCGGTACACGGAAGTCCGGATGCACCGGCTCGCCTCGGAGCTCCTCGCAGACATCGAAAAGGACACGGTCGACTTCGGACCGAACTTCGACGACTCCGAAAGGGAGCCGCTCGTGCTGCCGAGCCGGATCCCGAACCTGTTGATCAACGGCTCGGGCGGTATTGCAGTCGGCATGGCTACGAACATCCCGCCGCACAACCTGCGGGAGATAGTCGACGCGACCGTACGGCTGATGGGCAACCCCGAGCTGACCGTCGACGAGCTCATGGAGGACGACGACGAGGGCAATCGGCTCGGCGTGAAGGGGCCGGACTTCCCGACGGCTGGGTACATCTACGGCCGTGCTGGTATCCGTCTCGGGTATCGAACGGGGCGGGGGCGAATCATCATGCGGGCCCGTGCGAACATCGAGCAGCTTCCCGGCAAGAGCGAGCGCGAGATGATCGTCGTCACCGAGATCCCGTACCAGGTCAACAAGGCCGAGCTACTGAAGAAGATCGCGGACCTGGTGCGCGAAAAGCGTATCGAAGGGATCAGCGACATCCGCGACGAGTCCGACCGGGACGGCCTGCGTGTCGTGATCGAGCTCAAGCGCGACGCGCATGGCGAGATCGTCCTGAATAAGCTGTATCAAATGACCGCGCTGCAAAGCACGTTTGGCTACAACTGCCTGGCTATCGTGGGCCAGCGCCCCGAGGTGCTCGATCTTCGGTCCGCCCTGCTTCGGTTCATCGATCATCGGCGTGAAGTCGTCGTCCGTCGGACTCGCTACGACCTTCGACAGGCCGAAGCGCAGCGCGAGCTCGTCGAAGGTCTGGGAATGGCGGTCACCGACGTCGATCTCGTAGTGAGCACGATTCGGTCATCGAAGGACCCCGATGAGGCCCGCGAGCGCTTGATGAAGCTCGCGCTGAGCGGCCTGGAGGAGTTCGTGAAGCGCGCCGGTCGTCCCGAGTCCGAGATCAAGGCGGCGAAAGCGCGGGGCGAGTATTACCTTTCCGAGCGACAAGCAAAAGCCATTTTGGAGATGCGTTTGTCTCGTTTGACGGGGCTCGAGCGGGAGAAGCTGGCGACCGAGTATGGGAGCCTCTGCGATTCGATCGTCGAGCTCGAGGCCATTCTCGCGAGCAACGAGCTTCTCGACGAGGTCATCGTCAAAGAGCTCGACGAGATTCGAGAACGTTTCGGCGATGCGCGTCGCACCGAGATCGTCGAAGCGGAGGGAGACATCTCGATCGAGGACTTGGTCCCGGACGAGGAAGTGGTCGTGACCGTATCGCATGCGGGTTACGTGAAGCGGGTGCCGCTGAGTGAATACCGGTCACAGGGCCGCGGCGGCAAGGGCCTCCGGGCCATGGATACTCGCGACCAGGACTTCGTGAGTTGGGTGTTCGTGGTCAACGCCCACGCGGACGTTTTGTTCTTGAGCGACAAGGGCAAAGCGTACCTGAAGAAAGTCTATCAGATTCCCCAAACCGGCCGAGCGGCGCGGGGCAGGGCGGTCGTGAATCTCGTGGGAATGGAACCCGACGAACGCGTTGCAGCGATTCTGCCAATCCGCGAGTTCGTCGAAGATGGTTATCTCCTGACCTGCACTCGGCGCGGCCGAGTGAAGCGCACTAACCTGAGCGCGTACGAGAACATCCGACAGACGGGGATCATCGGCGTAGCAATTGGAGAAGGCGATGGCCTGTTGACGGCGCGAATCGTCAGTCCTGGGCAGCACGTGTTGATCGGGACGTCGCACGGAATGAGCATTCGCTTCCCGATCGAGGATGTGCGACCGATGGGCCGGGACTCGATGGGCGTGAAAGGTGTAGATCTACGTGAGCGCGACTTCGTCATCGGCATGGACATCATCGAGGACGAGAGCGAGCAGCAGGTCCTCACCGTCAGTGCGAACGGCTATGGCAAACGCACCAAGGTGTCCGATTGGCGCACGCAGAATCGGGGCGGGAAGGGTATCATCGCGATGGACACCTCCGAGCGAAATGGCGCCATGGTGAAGCTCCGACTCGTCTCCGCCGACGACGAGCTCATGGTTATCACCAACGGCGGCCAGGTGATTCGCACGAGGGTCAACGAGATCCGCGAGACGGGCAGAAACACCCAGGGCGTGCGGGTGATTCGCCTCGGGGACGGCGAGCAGGTCGTGGACGTCGAGCCGGTCGCGGAGGGCGAAGAGGTCGAGGACGAGGAATCACCAGAACCCCAAGGAAATTAGCCTGAACGCGTCCGGAAACGTGTAATCCGGCCCGCGAGGCGTTATCCTTGACAACGCTATCGCGTGGTCTCTTTGCGGGGGTAGGGAGTGTGAGCAACGGACCGGTCATTGGAATCGACCTGGGCACGACGAATTCTGTGGTTGCCGTCGCAGACCAGCCGGGCGGGCGGGTTCTCGCAAGCAGCGATGGCGCAAAGCTAATCCCCTCAGTCGTTTCGTTTCATCCGAGCGGTGATGTATTGGTAGGCGGTCCCGCCAAAGAGCGACGCCTGCTCGATGCACAGAACACCGTGTACTCGATCAAGAGGCTCATCGGCCGACCCTTCACCAGCTACGAAGTCCAACAGGCTCAGGAGCGCTTCGCGTTCGAGCTTTCGGAGGGGCCAAGCGGAGGCGTCTTGGTGACCGCGCGCGGCGAAACATACACGCTGAGCGAGATCAGTGCGTTTGTCCTGCGACACGTCCGGAAGGTGGCGGAGGAGGCGCTCGGCGTCGAGTGCAGCCAGGCGGTGGTGACGGTTCCCGCCAACTTCAACGAGCTCCAGCGAAGCGCGACAAAAGCCGCCGGGCGCGTCGCCGGTCTCGACGTGCTTCGCATCCTCAACGAGCCCACTGCCGCCGCGCTCGCGTATGGCTACAACAAGACTTCGAGTGAGCGCATCGCGGTGTATGATCTCGGTGGCGGCACATTCGACATCACAATCTTGCAGCTAGCCGGTGATGTGTTCGAGGTTCTCGCCACTGCAGGAGACACCTTCCTCGGCGGTGACGACGTCGACACTGCCATTGCAGACCAGATGGCGTCCCAGTTCCTCGAAAAGACTCGATACGACGCGCGCCAAGACCGGCAGGCGTACGAACGACTGCGTGCGGCGGCGGAATGGGCCAAGGTCCAGCTTTCGGACAAGCCCGACATCAAGCTCTGCATCGAGGAGCTCGCCTACGGCGAGGGCGGCGTGGCACTCAATGTGGACTATGCGCTCACGCGGAGACAGCTCGAGCACATGTGTCAGCCACTGGTGGCCCGGAGCTTCGACGTTTGCGAAGACGCGATGAGGGCTGCTGGCTTGCGTCCCACACAGCTCGACAACGTGATCCTGGTTGGAGGCTCGACGCGGATTCCATTGCTTCAACGGATGGTTGCGGAGTACTTCGGGCGCAAGCCAATGGTGAACATCGACCCGGACTTGGTCGTGGCGCAGGGCGCAGCGCTTCAGGCACAGGCGCTGGGCGCTCCACTACGCAAGACCGCACTCGGCAAAGTGTCACTCAAGAAAATGGTGCAGCCGGGTACCGGCAATCATGGAATCGCGATCGAAGAGAGCTTCGAAGATGAGATCACGAACATCGGTGATCGACCTCCTCTGCCACCACCTCCGGTCGCGAGGGCCGCACGCAAAGCAACGCTGCCCGGGCAGGCGCCACCTCCGCCTCCGATACAATTGAAAAGGGCGTCGGACCCCCTGCTCGATGACGGGCTGCTCGATACACCCACGCGATCGCGTGAGGAGCCCCTGGAGCATGAGCCCACGCGTCTCGCGGAGGCGGTGGATCCTCTCGATTTCCAGGCCACACGCATGGCGGATGCATCAGGTCTTCTCATGGAGATCGGACGCCAGGCAGTTGAGCCCCAAGACGAACCCGCAGAAGAGCCCTCCGGCCTGCTGATCGACCTTGGGGACGATGCGTTCGGAGTTGAGCTGGACTTGCCCGCCGAAACGGGCCCTGCGCTCCCGGGGCCGCTCGACCTCGCGAGCTCGGTGCCCGCGCGGCTCAGGGCGGCGCTGGACGAAGACGTCGAGACCGTGACAGGAGCGGTTGCCGTGTCCGAGGAGCTCCAAGGCCCGCTGCTCTTGGATGTGACCCCGCTCTCGCTCGGGGTCGAAACCGTGGATGGCTACTGCGAGCATATCATTCGGCGCAACTCCGCAATCCCGGCCGGGCAAACGAAGATGTTCACCACCGCGCGCGACCGGCAAGAGGCGGTCATCGTTCGCATCTGTCAGGGCGAGGCACGCAGGATGTCGGGAAATCAGCTTCTCGGGGAAGTGGTGCTAGACGGCTTGCGACCCGCGGCTCGCGGCAAAGTGCAAATCGCGGTTCGGTTCATGATCGACGCCGATGGCACCCTCCAGGTGAGGGCTCAAGACGTGGGGACCGGTCAGCAACAGCAGATCGCGATCAAGCTCATCGGCGAGTTGCCCGAGCACCAAATCGAGCAGCTCCGTCAGCGCCACGAGGCGAAGCTCGGAAGCTGAGTGATGGCCGAAGAAGAGGAACTGCCCGACTACTACTCGCTTCTGGGGATCACTCGCACCGCCAATGCCGATCAGATTCGCTCGGCGTTCCATCGTTTTGCCCGCGTGCATCACCCGGACAACTTCATCGCCAAACCCGAAGAGAGTGAGCGCCACACCGAACTCTACCAGCATGGCACCGAGGCATATCGCGTCCTGCTCAATCCCACGAAGCGGAGGCTCTACGACGAGGACCTCGAAAAGGGGGTGGTCCGCTATTCCGAGGATCGGGCCAAAGAGAAGCGCCGTACGATGCGGTCCCCAGGCGGGGTGATGCTCCGATCCAGCAAGGCCCGAGTCTTCTTCACCCGCGCGCACAGGGCGATCCTGTCGGAGGATTGGGCGCAGGCCAAGCTCAACCTGCAGATGGCTCTTCAGAACGAGCCTGACA
>JBAVOF010000092.1:0-4045 GCA_049691835.1 Polyangiales bacterium | reverse complement strand
GCGTCCGACCACCGCTCGAGGCGGGCGAAGACATACTTCCCTTTACGGGCGACGGGTGCGTGAACTTCTCCGAATTGCTGGATTACGGACGCAAAGAAGTCGAGATCCTTTTTAGCTAGCTTTAGAGTCTTCACGCTTCCTCATCTCCTTTCCGGCGCTGCCTGCTGCCCCGCGCGCCGTGCCACGAAGGCGTGAATGGCCTCTGCGAGGCCGGGCATGTCGACGGGCTTGGGGAAGAACTCGTCCTGGCCCATCCACGCCCGCTCCGGCGATACGGAAAAGGTCCTCACGTCGGAATAGAGAGAGCTTACGACGATCACGGGCGTTTCCTGCAGTTCCGGCGTGCGCCTGATGGCCTGCAGCGTGAACAACCCTTCGGTACGCTCGTTCATCATGATATCCATGACGATCACCTCCGGGCGTTCCGACATCGCCACCCGAAGCGCCTCTCGTCCGTCACTCGCCTCGATCACGCGCAGTCCACTGGCAGTCAAGAACGCGCTCAGCGACTCGCGGAAGTCGCGGTCATCGTCCACCACGAGCACTATTGCCGGGTTCCGTGGCATCTTCTCCATCCTCTCGTGTTTTGGCGGCGGCGGCGGGCAGTCGTACACTGAACACCGAGCCGATGCCCACCCGGCTCTCGACCTCGATGCTGCCACCCATCTCGGTGACGATCCGTTTACAGATGGCGAGGCCGAGACCCGTCCCGCTCGTCTCAGCCGCACCCCTCTCCTTACCGCGGAAGAACTCCTCGAACAGCAGAGGCAGATCATCGTCGGAAACGCCGATGCCGGTGTCCGTGACCGAGATCGCCAGCTCACCGGGAGTTTTGATTCCGCTCACGGTCACGGTTCCGTTCCGCTTGTTGTACTTGATGGCGTTCGAGACCAGGTTTTCGAACAACACGCCGAGACAGGTTCGGTCGCCGACAACGGCGTATTCCGCCTCGGGCATTTCGACTTTGAGCGAAACACCAACGTTTGCCGCGCGGTCCGTATAGGCGCCGACGACCGAGGACACGATCGACTTCATGTCCACCCTGACACTCTCCCGGGCCAGGCGGCCGCGCTCGATTTTGGCGAGCGTCAACCAGTCGTCGATGATCGCCTGCATCTCTCGCGTCCGGTCGAGGCAGCGCCCGAGCCACTTTTTGCGGTCGTCCGACGATTGTCCCGCGCCTTCCATGCGCGCCATCACGTCGAGATACTGGTGGACTGCCACCAGCGGCGTCTTGAGCTGGTGGGACACGAAGGTCACGAAACGACGCTTCATCAACTCCCGTTCCATCTCGGCGCGCCGCGCCTCCAGCAGCAACTGCCGGTGTTCGAGTCCCCGATTCACGATGATGCGCAGCTCGTCCGGCTTGAACGGCTTGGGCAGGAAGTCGTAGGCCCCTGCCTTCATGGCGTCCACCGCCGTGCCGATTGTGGCGTAGCCCGTGATGACGACGATGACGATGCTGGGATCGGTCTCGTGGACGCGATCGATGACGTCGAGCCCGCTGATGCCCGCCATCTTGAGGTCGACTACCACCAACTCCGGCTTGATATCCGCCACGCCCGTCAGGCCGCTGGCTCCGTCCTCGAAAGTCGAGACCTCGTAACCGATCTTGCCCAGCGCCTGCGCGCATGAGAGACGAATGGCGTAGTCGTCATCGATGACGACGATATGCCGGGCGGTCTGATCCGGACCGTGCGCCGCGACACGCGCCGGAAGAGTCGTCTTCACGCATGTCTCCTTCGGGCAACCGCCCGTTTGACCACTTCGAGAAAGCGATCGATGTCGAGCGGTTTGGTGAAGTAGGCGTCCGGCTGGATCATCTCGACCTCGGGAGCGCGTGGATAGCGATCGTCCGGTGTTTCCTGGATCGAAGACACCATGAGGATCGGCGTGCTCCGATAGCTCTTGTATTGATCCTGGTACTTGATGGCCTGATTGACCCCGTAACCCTCTTCGTTCGTCTCCATCATGATGTCGAGCACAATGGCGTCGGGGTTATGCGTCACCAACTGCGCGAGTCCTTCATGCCCCGAAGTTGCCTCGACCACGAGGTACCCGGCGGCTTCGAGGACGGGCTTCACGGACGCGCGGAAATCGTCGTCGTCGTCGATGATGAGAATCTTCCTGCCTGGTATCATCGTTGGCTTCCTTTCGCCCGACCTGCGTCCCGTGGAGGCTTCGGGATCGAGACTCGCCAGCTCCCGGATCACGGCCGACTGAACCTTCGCGTGAATATCGGCCTGCGACTCCGGCGGGCGAACGCTGACGAGATTGACAATCCCGCTGACACCGGGAAGCTGGCGGATGTCGCGTTCCAGGTCGGCTTTCTGATGAAACAGATCCACCTCACCGTTCAGGGTGACGCGTCCCTTTTCCACGCCGGCGCGCACGGCCTCCATTCCCCCCGCTTGCCTGTCACGAAGGTAATCCGCAACTTTGCGCGCGACCTGCGTGTCGGTGCGTCGATGAGAACTGCGGTCTTCCTCGGCCAGTTCTATGGCGACGGCGAATATGCCGGGCGACCGCAGGGCCGCTCGTTCGGCGAGGTGTTTCTGCTCGTGGTTCTCCACACGGCCGAAAAGCGTCGCCACGCCGTCATCGACGGCGATACCAATTTCGGCGCCGTCAAGTTGGCTTTCCGCTCCAATTTGCGCAAGTAGTTGCCCGTACGGATCAGTGTCTATGGTCTTCATCGTCGCGGTGACATCCACTTTCCATTCAAAGGATCGGTCGATTGCGACATGCTGCCAATCGGGAGTTGTACGTAACTCGGCTTCGGTTTCCACGTACGGTCGATGGGTGGCCCGGTGCGGGGAGCCGCGCTTGTGCTATAATCGCCTGGCCGCGAGCCACGGTCGCACGCCCGCGAGCGTAGCCATGTCGAACGAACAGTTTACGGCCGAGCAATTAGATGCCGTGGCGGAGCTTTTTCCCCTTGGCATCATTCGGTTGGACTCTCGCGGCCTCTGTCTTTACGTCAACACGCGGTGGAGCCTGTTGACGGGAATGACGTCGGCGGATGCCAGTGGCGACGGGTGGCAGCAGAGCGTCGCTCCCGCGGACCGGGAACGGGTGGTGCGCACGTTCTGCGAGGTCCGAACGGCCGCGGGCGAGTTTGCCGACGAGTTTCGCCTGCGCACCCCCGACGGTCGCGGTCGACCGGTTTCGTGCCGCGTACTGCCCTTGCGGGCGACAGGCGGCGAGGTGACCGGCTGCCTGGCGACGATTACCGATCTCACCGAGCGTCATCACACCGAGGACGCGCTGCGTGACCTCGCCCGCGAGCTCCGCGATCGGATCAAGGAGCTCAAGTGCCTCATCGAAATCGCCCACATCGTCGAAGCCTCCGGTGAGTCGCTTCCGGATATCATGCAACGGACCGCCGATCTGCTCGCCTCCTCGTGGGGAAGCCCCGACGTCACCTATGCGCGTATCGAGTTCGATGGGAAGGTCTATCAGACCGCCAATTACCGCCAGACGCCATGGCGCCAGCTTTCGGACCTCACGGTGGACGGGCGCTCGCTGGGCGTGATGGAAGTCGGATATCTCGAGCGGATGCCCGAGCGCCACGACGGCCCGTTTCTAGTCGAGGAGCAGGGAATCCTCGACGCCGTCGCCGAACGGCTGAGCCGGACCGTGGAGAGACTCAAGACGCAGCAGATGCTGCGCGAGCGCGAACAGGAGCTGCGCGAACGTCTGACTCGTCTGGCGCGAATCAACGTAATGGGTGAGATGGCGGCGAGCATCGCCCACGAGGTAAACCAGCCGCTGGCCGCGATCGGTGCGTACGCTCAGGGATGCCGGAGGATACTGGAAACGAACGGATCGCGCGACGGCACGCTCGTTGACGCGGTCAACCGAATAACGCTCGAGGCGATGCGCGCCGGAGGCATCGTCCACCGTCTCGACCATTTGGCGCGAAAGCACCGCGACCGCCGCGAACGTTGCGATGTCAACGAACTCGTCCGGGACGTCTACTCGTTGGCCTCCGTCGACGCCCGCCTGCACGACGTCCGGCTGGTCTTCGAGCCCGCCGCCACGC
>JBAVOF010000091.1:0-4377 GCA_049691835.1 Polyangiales bacterium | reverse complement strand
CCGCTGGACCGTCCGCGGAGGCGCCCTTTTCTTTGGCGGAACGACAAAGCCCGCGGTGCAAACCGAGGGCCTTGAAGAGCGGTCAACGCTATGGGTTGCGGGGGCCGGATTTGAACCGACGACCTTCGGGTTATGAGTTCAAGAACCCGGGTTCCAAGCACCGACACAAACAATCGAAATCACTAGAAAACCTCAATGAAGGCCAGGCTTTAGTCGCTTCGCCATGTTCACGGGTCGTCACTCGATATCATTCGAACTCAGATCGTTAAGGCACCCTCGGGTCACCGAGACCGTGAGCCTCAATCGCCAGAGAACGGTACCATTGAGGGGTGTGCATGGCCGTCTACATCGGTGCCGATCGACCCCTTCCGACGATCGACTGGGACGAGGCGAAGCCGGCTTTCTAAGTCGAGGCTCTTCGAACCGACGAGCAGGCAGTTCGGTGTCGGTTCACGAAGCCAAACGTGTACTACATGGGATCTCACGAAGGCTGCGGCTGCGGCTTTCAACTCGGCCCCCACCCTGACCCAGACGATAACGAACTGCCTCTTCGCCGCGCATCGCTGGACGCGTTCCGCGAGTATCTACGGGACAGCCTGACCGGCGTTGGAGACCTGGAGCTATTCGCGTGCTGGGAGGGTGACCAGGAAGCCGAAGTCGTACACCGGCGTCGTCTGACTCCGGATTCCCTGCTGGACGAAGCTTTTCACTTTCTGCAGAGGGAGCTTTCGGTGATGAACAGTCTCGAGCAATGACGGCTCAGCCCCCGATACTCGTCCTTTCGGACGACGGCCCACTTGCGCAACCCTAGCCAACTTGGTACTGTCTTACCAGTAAGAATCCACGGAGACCGCCCATGGGCAAGATCGCGACCGCCAAGCTCTCGTCCAAAGGCCAAATCGTCATTCCCGAGGAGGTCCGCAAGGAGCTCGGCCTTGAGCCCGGCGCTCAGTTCGTCGTCATGGGTGAGGGCGACGTCGTGATCCTCAAGAAGATCGAGGCGCCGGACAGGCGAGAGTTCCTCGCGCTCGCTCGAAAGGTCCGAAGCCAGGCCCGCAAGGCCGGAGCGAAACGCTCCGATATCAAGAAAGCAGTCCGCGCCTCGCGTCGTCGGGGATGAAAGTCGTTCTCGACACCAATGTCCTCATGTCAGGAATCTTCTTCGCCGGGCCGCCAGCAAGAATCCTCACCGCTTGGGCAGAGGATCAGCTCGATCTTCTGGCGACGGTCGACATCCTGGCAGAGTATCGCCGGGTCGGAAGTCGTCTCAGGAAGAAATACCCATCGGTCGATGTGGATCCCGTACTGGATCTCGTCATTCGCGAGAGCCGCATCGTGGAACCAGTTCCGGTAGAGGCCGATGCCTGCAGCGACAAAGACGACTTGAAGTTCCTCGCCTGTGCTTTGGCAGGTAACGCTGACTGTGTCGTGTCTGGGGATCGCGCCCTACTCCGTGCGTCTGGATACGAGGGGATCGAGGTGATGACGCCCAGGGATTTCCAGACGCGGTTCCTAGAGAAGTAGATACCCCCTCGTGCTCCCGTGAATCGCACCACTTGGTGAAGCGTTCGACCTTCGGGTTGTGCACCCGCAAGATCGCGTCGTTGTCGCGCACTCACGATCGAAAACCCAACGTTTTCGGGCGATCCGCGCATCGCCCAGGCGACAGATTGCGCTCCGCTGCGACACCTCATGGCACCGTTAAGGCACCGAGCCAAAAAGAAAGGCACTCAACGGTTTCGCTAAGTGCCTGACTTCCTTAGTTGCGGGGGCCGGATTTGATGCGGTTGTGCGAGTGCATGGCGAAGCGGACGAAGTCCGCGCAGCTGCACGAGCACGTTCGTACTGAATCCGGCACAGAAAGGGAAAAGGCCGGCTCGAAAAGAGCCGGCCTTGACCATGGTTGCGGGGACCCGTTACGCACAGCGTTGGCCGGTGGAGCTTGGGCTGCCGATGGAGGCGGTGATCGCTGCGTGACTAACTGAAAATCGGTAGGTTCGTGAGATGCGAGACGTCGTATAGGTTCGATCGGGGAGCCTCAGATCACCGGAGACGATTGAACGCAGTCAGCGAATACGCTTGGAGTCATCAAGGTGCTCTGCCAGGGCGATGAGCACGGGGAGCATGAGGCGGTCCTTGGCTCGTCCGGTTCTGGTCTTGAGCTCTATCAACGTTGGCAAGTCCACCACGAGGAATTCGGCGCCCTCGTCCAGTAGAGTCCTGAGCCGGGCTACGTTTTCCGGGCTTCTGCGATGAACGATGTCGAGGTCCTCGGTCGTGATGGGCGCGCCGTGAAGCACTGCCGCGGCACCCCCCACAATGATAAACTCCACCCCTGCACCCGAGAGCCGCCGGAGGAGCTCCCCGACGTCAGTGTCCCTTGGACTTGGCATCTCTCACGGTCTCGAGCGAAGCGGCAGAGCGCATCGAAGCACGTAGTCGCTCCAGGGGCGAAAGCGATAGCGCCCAATCAATGAGTGTGCGGTCAACCTCGCGCGCAGCCTGTCGAACGAGCTCCTCGACGTCAGGTATTTCGTTTAGCTCGTCGGACACTACTGAAAGCCACACCGCTTGCGCTGTGCAAGCCAAGCGGGGGACTTCGTCGCCGGTCGATCCTGGTTTGCGATTGCAGATGAACGTTTTGGGATCGGTGAAGAGCGCTGCTTGCTGGTCAGGCCGGACGCCAACCCGAAACCGCCAGCCCGCGACAACACGACGGAATCACCCGCCGCTTGCTTCGTTTACGGCAACGTCGGTCGGAGCTTCGCTTCTGCCTTTCTCGCGGGCTTGCAAGGCCAACTCCCGTACCCTGGCGATATCTTCATCGGAGTAAACGCCATTCACGCCCGAAATCGCGGCCAGCCGCATGCCATGCTTCAGCCCCATTTTGTAGATTTCATGCACCTTTTCCCACTCGATCGTCCGGCCCAGAGTGAAGTTTTCGAACCGACCCTCCAGAGTCAGCACGATGGTCTCTGCAAGGCATGCATACACCACGTTGTGGTCTTCAAAACCGATTTGTTTCATGCGCACTTTGCCGGGCAGGTACACCTCGCCCGATTCGATGACCAACACATCGGGACGCTTGGCCACCTCTTCTGGGGGCAGGTCGAGTGGTCGCGCGACATCGGTGATGACGCAGCCCGGTTTCACTTTCATGATGTCGAGAATCTTCTTTCCAGCCCCGGAGGTGGCGGTGACGACCATGTCCATGTCGCCAATGCTGCGGTCGCTGTCTGCATAGGAAGCCAGCACCAGCTTTGCCCCGGGTGATTCCCTGAGGATCGACTTCTCCAGCACCAGCAGCTTTGCCGATTCCGGCGACACGAGGTGAACTTCCTCCGCTGTCCGCGCCAGCAGCCTGGCGCAGGCCGAGCCGATCGCACCGGTGGCACCCACCACCATTGCCTTGCCCTTGATCTTCTTGCCCTTCTCCAGCTCGACCAAGCCCAGCCTGGCGGCAGCGTCATGGGCTGCCCACAGGGCGCCGGAGGCGCTATAGCTATTGCCCGTGGTGATAGGCAAGGGAGCGCGCTTGGCCACGGTGACCCCCGCGTCTCCGACCACTTTGGTAAAGGCCCCGAGCCCCATGATCTGGGCGCCCAATTTCTTGGCCATGTCCGCCGCCGCCAACAGTTGGCGATACGTGAACTCGGGGCTGTGGGCCATGATCTGCTTGGGCGTACCCCCGACAGTGATCAGCCAACCTTTGGCCTCCACCCCAGTGGGAGACCGAATGCCCTCCACTTTCGAGTACACCATGGGCGGTGTGTGGGCGATCGCCTTTTCGACCAGATCCATCACCGCCGGCGGTGAGACTTTCGACAGAATCTCCAAGGGCTTCACGTTCGTCAGGTATTTCTGCGAGAGCGGGTGAATCACAAAAGCAAAGCGATTGATCTGTTTCTTGCCCTCGATCGGATAGAGAATTCTCGGCTTGAGATCCAGATCGGTGAATATCTCGAGATAATCGTCGTGGGCGATCTCCTTCGCAGGTTTGCCGAGTGCAGCCAGAATCATTGCCTCCACGACGTTGAGGCCGACGGTATGCTCGAATAACTGAATGCTGCAGTCTATTATGACCCGAACCCCACGTTCTTTCAGGGTCTGCAGCCGGTCGGGCGAAATCGTCGAGGTCAGCACGACCTTCCCTTCCAGCTCGTCTGGACCATATCGCTCGAGCTGGTGGTAAGACGCGACGATGGCGTCCGCATCCCGTACCGCTTTCTTCAGCAGGGATCGGTTGAACCGCCTTGCGGGCGCCAACGACGGCAAGTGGTCTTCGGGACCGACTCGCAGCACCGGGTGACTGCCCGCCGCGTACAACTCCAGAGCACGCAGTGAATGCAGGATGCCCGGAGCGCCGAACTGGAGAAC
>JBAVOF010000090.1:0-5152 GCA_049691835.1 Polyangiales bacterium | reverse complement strand
TGGAGGGCGTGTCGGTTCACAGCGCCGCGCACGTCGGCGCGGTGGTTCGCTGGTTGAATGGCGAGGCGCCCCTGCCCGACGTCACCGGACAAGCAGCTGCCCTCAAAGCCGACGTAGCGGCGGAGCCCGACCGTGACCTCGCTGCGATCCGAGGGCAGGAAACCGCGCGCCGCGCGCTAGAGATCGCCGCCGCCGGCGGCCACCACATTCTTCTGATCGGCAGCCCCGGAGCCGGCAAGACCATGCTCGCGCGTGCCCTCCCGTCGATCTTGCCACCCCCTTCGGCCGAAGAGGCGCTCGAGATCGCGACGATCGCAAGCTCCGCAGGCCTCCGGTCCCCACGAATTCTGGTTGGGCGCCAGCGTCCGTTTCGCGCGCCTCATCATACGGCAAGCGCCGCGGCCATCGTGGGCGGCGGCGAGCCGATCCGCGCAGGCGAGCTGACTCTCGCGCACCGGGGAGTCCTCTTCCTCGATGAGCTCCCGGAGTTCAGGCGCGACGCGATCGAAACGCTCCGCACCACCATGGAAGAAGGCGAGGTGGTCATCTCACGAGCACGGCAACGCGTGCGGCTGCCCGCCGAGCCAATGGTCGTCGCCGCGATGAACCCGTGCCCCTGCGGATACCACGGTGACCCCACTCGCTTCTGTCGCTGCGGAGAGTTACAGATCGCGCGATACCGGAGCAGAGTCTCGGGTCCGCTGCTCGACCGGTTTGACTTGCAGGTCGCCGTGCCCCGAGTAAGCGCGCGCGTCATGCGCAAAGCAACGCGCGGCGAGCCGTCAAAATCCGTGCAGCATCGGGTCGTGCAGGCGCGGTTTCGCCTCGGCTCGTCGAACAGCGGAACGAACCTCGAATCACTCACCCGCAACGTGGCGCAGGAAGCGCTGACCCTGCTCGAGCTAGGGGTCGAGCGATTGAAGATGAGCGCCCGGGCGTACCTGAAAGCACTGCGAGTCGCCCATACCATCGCGGCCCTCGACGATTCGAGCGAAGTCCTTTCAGCCCACACTGCGGAAGCCTTGCAATACCGGGTCCTGGATCGCGAGCCCGCATGAGTCTCAGCCACTCGCAACCATCAACAAACCGACACGACAAAGGAGCACACCCAGATGAAACAACCACTCAAAGCCGTCGACACGCTCTTGCAGAGCATCGAAAAGCAGTTCGGCAAGGGGGCCATGATGCGGCTCGGCGATCGAAAGGCGGAGCGTGTTCCTTGCATCCCCACGGGCTGTCCCTCACTCGACGAGGCGCTCGGCTGCGGGGGTTATCCCAAAGGCCGAGTGGTTGAAGTGTTCGGTCCCGAATCGAGCGGCAAGACCACGCTGACCCTCCATGCCATCGCGCAATGCCAGGCGATGGGTGGCGTCGCCGCGTTCATCGACGCAGAGCATGCGCTCGACGTGCATTACGCGCAGAACCTGGGTGTGAACGCCAAGGACTTGCTGGTGAGTCAGCCAGACAGCGGAGAGCAGGCCCTCGACATCGCGGAGATCTTGGTGCGAAGCGGGGCCGTCGATCTGGTGGTCATCGACTCGGTTGCCGCGCTCGTTCCACGGGCGGAGCTAGAGGGTGACATGGGCGCGTCGCACGTGGGCCTTCAAGCCCGCCTCATGAGCCAGGCGCTTCGTAAGCTCGCGGGCGCCTCGCATCGCACCGGCACCACGATCGTCTTCATCAATCAGCTCCGCATGAAGATCGGCGTGATGTTCGGGTCCCCCGAGACCACGACCGGAGGTCACGCGCTCAAGTACTACGCAACCGTGCGTCTCGACGTTCGTCGCATCGGCGCGGTCAAGCAGGGCGAGTCGGTGCTCGGCAATCGCACCCGGGTCAAGGTCGTGAAAAACAAGCTCGCCCCGCCCTTCCAAAAGGCAGAGTTCGACATCCGCTATGGAAAGGGCATCGATGCGGTGGGGGATCTACTCGATCGAGCGGTCGATCTCGACATCGTGGAGAAGAGCGGCGCGTATTTCCGCTTTGGGGGCAAGAACATCGCGCAGGGCCGCGAGAACACGCGTGACGTGCTCGAGCAGGACACCAAGCTTCGTGAAGCGATCGGCGCACGGCTGCGCGCGCCCGCCCAGGCGAGCGGCAAAGCCGCCTAACCCCTTGTGAACCGGGCGCATCCTGTTACAAAGACGGGCGTGCGTTGTCTGGTCACAGGGGCAACCGGGTTCATCGGGGGCGCCGTCTTACGCGGCCTCGAGGCGGCTGGGTATGAAGTCGTTGCTTACGTTCGCGAGGGCTCCGACTCGCGACCGATCCGCGACGTCCAGCGCGTGGTCGGCGATCTGGGCGACCCCAACCGATTGGCCCTTGCTGCGGCGAATTGCGATGCGATGGTGCACGCTGCCGGCCTCGCGGACGCGTCGGCGAGCCCGGACTCGCTCGGATGGGCGCACGTTGCCGGTACCGAAAATGCCATCAACGCTGCCAAGCAAGCAGGCTGCCGTCGCATGATTCACGTCTCGTGCGCTGACGTGACGCTGCACGATGGACCACGCTCGTTTTGGAACGAGGACGACGCCCCGCCTCGACCGCTCGGCGCACTCGCGCGCACCAAGCTCCAGGCTGAGGAGCTGGTCCGCGTGTCCGGCCGACGAGGTTTCCGAACCACGGTGCTCCGGCCGGCCCTCGTCTGGGGCCCGGGCGACAGGACACACTTGCCCGGATGGGAACAGGAAGCGCACGACGGCGGCATCCGAATCATTGGCGGCGGCAAGAAACTGATGGCGACCACCTACATCGCCAATCTCACGCATGCTGTGCTTTGCTCATTGCAAACGAAGCTCACCACCGGGAACGTCTATTACATCGTCGACACTGAGCTTTCGCTCTCGCGTGATTTCTTCACCGAGCTGAGCACCGCTCTGGGATGGAGCGCACCGCGAAGCGCGGGGCCCTATCGTTGGGCCTGGGTTTGTTCTCGGATCGGGCTATCATCCCTTCATCCAACTCAGGTGGTCCGCCGAGGGCAGACGAGTGCTTTTGAGACGACCCGGGCAAAGCGGGACCTCGGGTACGAGCCCGTCGTGACCCGTGCGCAGGCAATGGCCGAGCTCGCGGCATGGTATCGGGAGACGCGAGGCGGCTGATGACAGACCAGCACCAGGACGAGAAGTGGATGGAGGCGGCCATCGCCGAAGCGCGCCTCGCGCAGACGGAAGGCGAAGTGCCGGTCGGCGCCGTGATCGTGCATGACGGGCGGATCATCGGGCGCGGCCGCAACAAGCGAGAGTCCTCGCAGGACCCCACCGCGCACGCCGAGATGATCGCGCTTCGTGAGGCCGCCGACGAGCTCGGGAGCTGGCGTCTCACCGACACGAGCCTCTACGTCACCTTAGAGCCATGCCCGATGTGCGCAGGCGCGCTGGTCAACGCGCGCGTTCCCCGGGTGGTTTGGGGTTGCGACGATCCCAAAGCAGGCGCGACCCGAACTCTCTACAGCATCGGCAGCGACGCCCGTCTGAACCATCGCTTCGAATGTGTTCCGGGCGTTTTGAGCGAAGCATGCGGAGCACTTCTGACCGAGTTTTTCGCGGCAATCCGCTCGAAGAACATCCCCCGGAACAGTCGTTGACACGCTAAGGCGTTTTGCTAGCTTCCGCCGCGGAGAGCTGACCGAGCGGTCGAAGGTGCTTGATTCGAAATCAAGTGTACTGGCAACGGTACCAAGGGTTCGAATCCCTTGCTCTCCGCCAAGTTCTTTGACCTACAAGTTGAGGGAAGCATAGGTCGCTGCTACGAGCAGCGACTTACCCGTTTAGGAAGGCGGACTCCGCCTGGAGAGGTGACCGAGTGGTCGAAGGTGCACGACTGGAAATCGTGTGTACCGAAAGGTACCGGGGGTTCGAATCCCTTCCTCTCCGCTCTATGGTCCCGCCAACGTCGGCCCGTGAAACCCGCCAGGCCCGGAAGGGAGCAACGGTAGCGGTAACCGACGTGTGGCGGGGCCTTTTTTTACGCTATATTGATTCTTTGGGGGACGAGAGGGGCGTACCGGGCGATGGAGCGAATCAGGCGACACTCGATCGCGCTCTTCATGATTGGCGTCGTGATGCAGCCCCTCGGTGCGTTCGGTCAGCAGGCGCAGGCGGCCCAACCTAGGGACGAGCCCTCGTCGATCGTGGTGATCGACTCGCCGCCGCCGCCGACTCAGCGAGTGGTGCCATCGCCGGGCGTGATCCTCGAACGTCCGGGCCAGGTCCTGCTCTCAGGCACGCCCGTGCGCGCGCAGTTCCGCTCGCCGACCGATGGGGTCTCGTTTCAGCTACGGGTCGGGGGTAGTTACTCCTCGATCAGCGGCATCAGTTACGGCATGGGCTGGGGCGGTTGGGGCGGTTGGGGCTGGGGGGGCCCAGGTTGGGGTTGGGGGGGCCCAGGTTGGGGTTGGGGCGGTTATGGCGTCGGCTATGGCGTGGCGCCGTACTACGGAGAGGTCGTCACGAGCACATTTCAGCCGATCTGCGAGGCTCCCTGCGATGCGACGCTGCTTTCGGGTCGACACCGGATAGCCCTCTCGCTTCAGGGCGGTGCGCCGGTCAACGTCCCTGAGCCGATCGATCTCACGACCGACTCCATCGTCGAAGGCAGATACATCGACAAGCGCCGCATACGAAAGGCAGGCTGGGCAACGTTTATCGCCGGCTCGGTCGCCGGCATGGCGATGATGTTCGCCTCGATCGACTACAACTACAACGCGTTCTACGGCAACCAGATCCGCTATCAGCCCATGTTCTACACCGGTGTCGGCCTCTTCGTGAGCTCCATCATCACCGGCGCCGTCCTCGCCTCCCAGGACGACGAGGCTCAGGTCACCGTCTACCCCGTAGAGTGACTAGGTCGCCACGGGGCGACGCTGGGCTAACCCGTGGTCCGAAGGAACCGTAACAGGTCACTGCCTATCGGTAGTCGCTCGACCAGAGCTCGTTGTTTCTTACCCAAATCAACTTCGCGTTTCCATCGGCATCGAGGCCTACCTTTAGCCGACCAGCGGTAGTCGAGTCGTCGATGGGTTCGGGGGTTCTCCAGCCTCCCCATTGCGTAAATCGATTCGACCAGAGGCCATCCGCACTCGACCAAACGACGATCGCCTGCCCCTGCGGCGCCACCGCTAGATCTGCAAGCGTGGCACCCACCCCAATGC
>JBAVOF010000089.1:0-1653 GCA_049691835.1 Polyangiales bacterium | reverse complement strand
GGACTCAACGATCTGCTGCACTCATCCGGACGGACTCCAAGCTGGCACGTCAAGTGATTCTGCGCGGTTGTCGCGATCGTCCATCGGGAAGATGAGACTGAGGGCGCCGTTGATGATCGTGCGGGTTGGCGCGGGCTAGTTGAAGAGTGTTCGCTCGCGGCGGTGGACGCGGATGATCGGGTGGCGGCCGAGGATCCAGGTGGGGTCATTGCCTGGGGGGAGGATTTTGAGGCGGCCGCCGTGCTCGCCTTCTAGGTGGCAGAAGGCGCAGGGGGAGGTGAGGTTGTCTGGGTCGTCGGTACCGCCGTTGGCGCGGTACTTTGCGTGGTGGAGGGTGACGTTGCGCTGGTGGCAGACCGGGTTGGTGCAGCGGTAGCGATCGCGGCGGTAGATCGATTCCCACTTGTCCGAGACGCCGAGCGAGGGGACCCAGGTGCGCCAGAAGGTCGCGCAGAGGAACTGGATGAAGCTCGTGCCCGGCAGGGTCTGGCGGTGGATCCGTTCGAGCTGGCGGTATTGGAGGAGCAGATCGCCGGGAACGCGCAGGCGGAGGGTTACCTTGCCTCCGTGGGTCCCGGATATCTGGACAGGTTCGTTGGATGCTTCGTCGCCGCGACTCCCGGATATCTGGACAGCGGTACTTGGAGTGCTCGGGTATTGGTTCGGGGAAACGTCGGTGTCATCGGTTCCGGCGTGTTCGTCGTGTTCGTTGCGTGCATCGCGTTCGGGTAGACGGTCGCGTGCGACGCTTCGCAATAGCTCGCCGCTGAGGATTGCTCGCTCGAGCGCCTGCATCTGTTCGATTTGCGCTTCGCTTGGTGGTGAGCGGTCGGTCTCGCCTGCAAAGCGGGCAGCCATTTCTACCGCTTGGACCTCCTCGCGCAGATGCTTGAAGGTGCGGCGCGTGGCGCGGTCGACCCACGCCCGCTCGGTGTCGTCGGTCGCGATGCGGGCCACCAAGTGGGCGGCTTCGAAGCCGATGCGGCCTTGCTGAAGGGCGTCAACGACGTGGTCGAGACCGTGGCTGCGGCGTGCCAGGCTGACTTTGCTGCGGAGCGAGGCGCGGGACATCCCGAGCCGCTCGCGCGCGTAGTGTGCTTCGCTCACGAAGCCGAGCGCCTGCCATCCGCGAAGCCCAAGGAAGCGCTGCGCCATGCGGCCGAAGAACAGATCGCGACTGGCAAGCTCCGCGCTGTAGTGACGCATGCGCGCGTCGAGCGCTTCGAGGCCGATCGGCAGGTCATCAGCGTTGGGTGCCTCACCTGGATGAGGCTCGGTGGCGACCGCCGGACGGCTCCGAAGCTCGGCTTCTGCATGTAGATGCTGGAGGCGCTGCATCTGCTCGCGCCAGGTCGTGACTTCCGCTTCCATCTGCGCCGAAACATCGTCTTCCGCCGGATCGACGAGCTCGAGCAGCGAGATGGTGCCCTCGGCAAGGAGCGACTCGAGGAAGTGGCCCGCGGTGCATTTGCCGTCCATGTGCTCGACCATCATGCGCGTGGCCTCGAGCGCCCAGGCTTCTTCGACCGGCACCGTGAGCGACAGCGTGCGCGCGAGCTCGTCGTCGTCGGGTGGCTCCGGTGAGCTGGGTGCGTTTGGTGAGCTTGGTGATTTTTGGGGGCTCAACGCGATGCGCATCGCGTGAACCGTCTT
>JBAVOF010000088.1:0-2343 GCA_049691835.1 Polyangiales bacterium | reverse complement strand
GGTCACGATCGGAACGAAGCGTTCGCAGACGGTGCGACCGTCGAGCTTCCCGGTGGTGCCAAGGCTTCGGTCGGTGAGTTTCGCGACGGCTGCACCGGGCTGGAGGTCTACGATCTCTTGGCATCAGGCCGGACCGTCTCTGGGCTTGCTTCGATCGAATGGGGAGCGCGCATGCGGGATGCCGCATTCGTGGCTGAGCTCGACGATGCCGGCGGACAGGTCCAGCGGCTCCGGTGGTTTTGGGAGGGATGAACATGGCGAAGAACCTCGAAACTTGGCTCGTCGGCGCGTTCATCGCGTTGGTTTTCTATCTCTTCCTCTGGCCGGTGCCCATCGACCCGATCGCATGGGAGCCGCCCCCGGTGCCAGCTCTCCAGGGGGAGTTCGCTGAAAACCGTGTACTGCAGGGGATGGAGCTTTTCCCGACGCCGCAGGGCCACGGCCCCGAAGACGTCGCGGTCGATACGGAAGGGCGCATCTACGTCGGCATCGAAGAAGGACAGGTCTTGCGGTACGCCCCCGACGGCAGCGATGCCCAGGTATTTGCGGATACGGGCGGGAGGCCACTTGGCTTGGACTTCGATCGGGATGGCAACCTGATCGTCGCAGACGCGGCCATGGGCTTGCTTTCGATCGATTCGACCGGCGCGATCAAAGTCTTGTGCACGAAGGCAGGGCATGTGCCGTTCAAGTTCACCGATGATGTCGATGTGGACTCGCAGAATGTCGCCTGGTTCTCCGACGCTTCGCACAAATGGGGGCAAGCAAACCACGCGATGGAGGAAGCCCTCGAAAGCGCTCCGAATGGCAGGCTCCTCAAGTACGACATCAATACTGGCGACTGCTCGGTGGTTCTGGACGGGCTCTACTTCGCCAACGGGGTCGCGGTCGCTCCGGACGAAATGTCGGTCCTGGTCAACGAGACGATGCGGTACCGTGTCCGGCGAGTGTACGTTCGCGGACCACGGAAGGGCGAAGTCGAGCCGTTCATCGACAACCTTCCGGGTTTTCCGGACGGCATCTCGACGGGCGCCGACGGGGTCTTCTGGCTGGCGATCTTCGCGCCTCGCAATACCCTGCTTGATGCGGCCGGGCCGAGGCCTTGGCTCCGCGAGGTGATCTTCCGGATCCCCGCAGCCCTTCAGCCGAAACCCGAGCGTCATCCGTTCGTCTTGGGCCTCGATGAGAGCGGCAAGGTCGTTCACAACCTGCAAGACGCGGAGGGCCTCAACTTCTCGAAGTCGACCAGCGCCGAACAGGTTGGCGATTGGCTCTACATCGGAAGCCTCACCGAGCCCAAGTGGGGCCGGATCCGCGTGTCCTCGTTGCCTTAGGCGCGGAGGTCGCCGGCTTGCAACGGCCGCTGAATGCCCGAACTATCGCACCATTGCTTGAATGGGGGCTGCGTGATGGCGCGAAGGTGGGTCGTTGGTCTGGGGCTCGTGACGGCGGTAGGCGTCGCTGCTTGTGATGAAAGCTTGTCTGGGTCTGGTGATAAGGCCCAGATCGTGGCCGGCGACGACGGTACCGTCGAGGTAGTCGTCCAGGACGAGGTTCTGTTTGCGCTAGCGCCTACCGGTCCGGTCGCTCGGAACTTCATCGAAGAGCCGGTCGGCATCGGGACCATCACCTTCAAGCGCAGCGATGAAGTGACCGATCGGCTCTCCGTGCGGGCCGTAGTCAACGAAGGTTCGAGCGCTCGTGTGGAGTACGTGAATGCCAGTGGCTCTCGTACCGCGATCCTCAATGCGGTCGCCCTCGATGACCAGACCAGCGAGTTTCGATTGGAGCTCGTGGGACCCGCCGCGGACTCGATCGCGGTGGGTATTCGCTGCGACGAAGGCGGGACGTTTCACGGGTTTGGCGAGCAGTACAATGCGACCAACCAGCGAGGCGAGGCGTTCCAGCTGCTGGTCAACGAGCAGGGCAACGGCCGCGACAGCAGCCCGGGAATCTCGGTGGGCAACGAGCACACCACGTACTTTCCGATGCCGTACTACATCGATGCGCGAGGCTTCGGCGCGCTTTTCGATACCGCGCGTCGAGTCGAGGTGGACCTCTGTGCCAGCGATGAGGCGGTCGCGTGGATCGAGGTCATCAGCGGGGCTCCGGTTCAGTGGCGGGTGTTTCAGGGCCCGAGCGGGCTCGATGTGATCCGGCAGCTCGGTGACCTGGTCGGTCGACCCACGCAGCCGCCCAGCTGGGCGTACAACCTGTGGATGGCCGGACAAGGCGGACGAGACAACGTGCTGAAGGAGGTGTCGGACCTGGAGGCCGCCGACATCCCGGCCTCGGCGTTCTGGGTGCAGGACTGGGGCGGCATTCGTACGAACTTCGATGGCG
>JBAVOF010000087.1:0-1730 GCA_049691835.1 Polyangiales bacterium | reverse complement strand
GGTCGGTTGCGCTCTGGGGCAGTGACGTTGGGCCAGGCGCAAGTGGGATGGGAGTCGCCGAGCATCTCGACGACCCGGTGGGCGATGCATTCGGGCAGCTTTGCAGGAAAGGAGTGCACGCCGGAAGTGAGGAAGAGCAGCACCGCAGGCGTCACCATCCCGATCAACATCATTCGCGCGAACACGACTCGGGACTCCGACACGCCGTCGGCGACTTGTCGCAGCCGCTCCTGGAGAATTTGCGAGGAGCGCATCAGCGTCTCGCCAACTACTTCCGCGGGAACGTTCTGCCGGGGCCCAAACATGATTCCAAGGAGAAATTTCGCGGTGGTTGGCTTCCCGGTCATGTTCGTCAGCACGAACGTCACGAAGCGGTGACACACCTCGAAGGGCGTTGCGGCAAGAGCGAGGTCCGATTCGAGCGCATCGCAGTACGCGGTGTGGCGATCCTTGATGAGCTCGACGGCGAGGCTCTCCTTACTCCCGAAGAAGTGGTACAGGCTTGGCGCCGAGGTTCCCGCTTCCCCGACGATGTCGCGAACGCTGGTGGCCGCGAACCCCCGCTCGGCAAAGAGCCGCTCAGCGGCCTCGAGGATGCTCTCCCGCGTGCCGCCCGGGCGCGCTGCTGGTTCCGCTCGAGCCATCAGGTGCCTCGAAACACAGGTTTTCGCTTCTCCATGAAAGCCGTGGGCCCTTCGATGGCGTCGTTGCTCTTGAACACCGGTTGCCCGATCTCGAGAGAGCGCGCCAGAGCATCCTTCGCCGGCACGCCGTCGTTCTCGATGAGAGATTGCTTGACGGCCTGAACCGCAATCGGCCCATTGGCGGCGACGCGCTCTCCTATTTCGATGGCCTTGTCGAGCGCCTTCCCGTCCGGCACGACGTGCCCAACCAGCCCGTAGTGCAGCGCTTCCCGCGCGTTCAAGCGCCGCCCAGCCAGGAGCATTTCAGCGGCGATCGTATACGGGATCTGCCTGCGCAAACGCACGCTCGAACCGCCGAGGGGGAACAAGCCGAGCTGCACCTCGGTCACCCCAAACACGGCCCCCTCAGCCGCGACCCGGATGTCGGTTCCTTGCAGGATCTCCGTGCCGCCGGCCAGCGCGTACCCTTCGACTGCGGCGATCAGAGGTTTCTTGGTCAGGTAGTGGCGAAGAAGCGCCTTCCAATGGATGTCCGGGTCGCCCTTCATCCGACTCAACCATTGGTCGTCGGCGTTCCACTTGCCGGACTTCATCGATCCAAGATCACTGCCGGCGCAGAAAACACCGCCCGCGCCCGTGAGGATGATTGCGCGAACGTCAGGGTCCCCGTCGGCATCGTTCCAGGCGTCCGCCATCCGCACCAGCATCTCGATGCTCAAGGCGTTCTTCTTCTCGGGGCGGTTGAAGGTGCAGATCGCGAGGTGACCGCGCTTTTCATACAGGAAGTGGGGCTCCGTCATGTAGCTTCTCCGGGGATTTGGGTTGCAGATCTATAACGAACGTTACATACACGGTCAAGCATGCGGTCTGCTGGTCGCCCGATGGGGGAGGCCGCAAGGTCTGGGCTTAGGAGAGCGGTGGCATGAAGCGAAAAGTCAATGTGCTCGGAGTGGGGATGATCAAGTTCGCCAAGCCGGGCCAGAGCGACGAGTACGATCTGATGGGTGCGAATGCGGCTCGGGCGGCGCTCCACGACGCGGGCATCGCATACGATGCGATCGAGCAGGCGTACACCGGCTACGTCTT
>JBAVOF010000086.1:0-2510 GCA_049691835.1 Polyangiales bacterium | reverse complement strand
TCATCCGTCGGGAGTTTGCTCAGACTAGTGGCGCGAGTTGGGCACGGCCGTGCCTATCGCATAAATGTTCCGAGGTTTGTCCGCTCGGATCCACTGGAGTGTTCGCTCGGGACCAACCCGAGGTAGGCCATGAACTTTTGGGCGGAGGGAAACCGCGCAAACGAGCCGACCTCGCTCACCACGGTCACCGCGGTAAGCATCGCCACCCCGCGAAGGCTTTGCAAGGCCAGGACCAGCTCTTGCATCCGCGGAGGCGCCTGCTCGAGCGCCTGCTCGAGCGCGCGGTCGAGCGCTTTGTCGAGCCGCGCCACGCGCTCGATCGCATGCTCGACTTCGTTTTTGTAGTCCACAAACGTCTCCTCTTGCGCCGCATGGTCGAACACCTGCGAATCGAGCCAACGCCAATGCGCTTGGCCCCAGGCCTGGCTCTGCGTATCTCGACAGCGGCCCAGACGAAGCAAGAATTTGCTGCGCCGGTGCCGAGCACGCAGTTGATCTTTCTTGGCCGCCTCACGAGCACGAACCAAATCGCGCAACGCCTGGTGCTCGGCGTCGGGCACAAAGATCGGAGTCAGTTCGCCTGCCCGCACCGGCACCAACGTGGGTGCAATCACTTCGCACGCGATGCCCATCTGATGCAGCTGCCAGTACAACGCATATCCGGTCGGTCGCGCCTCGTAGCAAACGCGAAGCGACTTCGCGTAGCGGGGGCCCGCGAAATCGCGGAAGCTTTCGGGCGGGACGTCCGCGTGGTCGATCACTGGTCGCCAGAACTTTCCGACCAAGCCCAGCGCGATCTCGTCGCGGGGCCGCTCACCGAGTAGCACCCAGCCAACCTCGATCGAGTCGACGAGCACCCACGTCCGCAGCATGTCACCTGAGTCTCGACGTGTGAAGAAGCGATCTGAGGCAAGGCACGCTAAGTGCTTGCATCGCGCGTCAATGGGAAGTCGGCGTGGGAAGGTTTTGTCAGTCTGTCGTGGATAGGATCGGACTGGCCAGCACCGAGGGGGGTTGGCCGATGTTGCAGGAGATTATCTCTGGTTGTGCGAGTCTAGGTGGACCGCCGGAGCTCGATGCATTTCGCAAGCACCTGCCGCGGGAGTGGCTTGAAGAAGCGCTGCGTGCGACAGGTGAACTACGGCCACGCCCAAGAGGCCTTGGCGGAGCGACAGCGGGTCCTCGATGCCGCGCACGCCGCGCACCCGGAACGATTCGTCCACGGACCGCCGAAAGTCCCCTCGCTACCGCAGGCAGTCTGGATCAACCCCCCGGAGGACAAGACCAAGAGCGAGATCAAACTTCACTACACTCGAGATCGGGTTGTCTCAAAGTCGTTGACACGTATCGTAAAGCGCTCAAACGAAAATCCAGTCAGTATCCTTCCAGACGCAAAGGGAACCCGCCCCGGGACTCCTAAGTGAACGGCATTGCCTTTGTCCTGGCTATGCTCACAGCCGGTAACCCCACATCACCCTGTGATGCATCGCTCACCTCCAAGAAGAGTGCCTGACAAAGATGCGCTACTCGAGCTCGAAGTCGAAGGTGGCCGGGTTCGGATCGCCCTGCGCGTACCACGCGCTCTGGCCGGACCAGCGAAGCGTGTAGGCGCCTGTTGCCGGATCGTCCACCAGGAAGCGCACATAGAGGCCCTGCGTGTCGACGCCGGCGGGCGATCCCTGGAGCGGGCGCAGAAGAGCGCCGTCGGCTCCCACGTTCGAGCCACCCGGCAGTGCAAGCGAGAAGTCCTGCGGGAAGAGCGACCAGTTGCCCGAGCGGCGGCTCGTTGCGTCAAAGTAGAGCGTCAGCAACAGCTTTCCGTCCGGCGATTGACGGTGGTTGACGGGGTCATCGTAGCGCAGGGTGGCCCGGATGAACGTCATGTCGAGCATCGTCAGGTTGACGGCGCCGCTGACCGGGGGCTCGCGTGGCTCGAGGGCGATCAGCTCGCCGGCGTTGGCGCCCAGAGGCACGCGGGCCTGCTGCTCATCACCGCTGCCGATTAGGAGGTACGCTGTGTTGATGTCGAAGCTCTCGTCGACGCGGAACGAGATCTCGCCGGAGACGTCGAGACCGCCCGGTACGTTGGGAATGCCGCCGAACAGCGGGTTGATCGTACCGCTGGGCGTAACGAGGACCAGATCCGAACCGAGGCTCCAGTTGTCGTCGCCCTCGTTGGTGAAGGTTGCCTCGAGGGTGACGGTGATGTCCTGGTTGCCAAAGATGTCGGGCTCACTTCCGGCGTAGACGGCGTCGCCGATCTCCACCTTGAAGCCCTGATGCCAGAACGTCTGATTGACGGGGTACGTTTCTTCGAAGGCGCCCGTACCGCCGCTACCACCGGTACCGGCCATACCAGCCGTACCGCCGCTGCCGCCAGTACCGGGCATGCCACCATCCCCACCCGTCCCAGAGGCACCGCCGTCATCGCCGCACCCAAGACATGCGAACGAGATCGCAACCGCGATCCACGGGATCCACAGGAATCCATAGCCCGTCCTGCGCATGGT
>JBAVOF010000085.1:0-2071 GCA_049691835.1 Polyangiales bacterium | reverse complement strand
CCCATGCGCCGAGGCAAGCGTCGATGACGTCTGTGCCGTAGGAGTCCTTGAGCAACCCTCGAATACGACCGCGGAAGAACTCGTCGAGAGACCCCCGGAGCTCAGCGAGCGCTGCGAGCGGTGCCTGTTCGCCGTATGCGGCGTAGGCCTGTCCGAGAAGCTCCCGAAGATCTATATCTAGAGGTCCCTCGAGCGCGATGCGGATGATGCCCAATGCCGCACGACGAAGCGCGAATGGGTCCGCCGACCCGCTCGGCGCCAAGCCGATTCCGAAGCAACCGAGCAACGTGTCGATGCGGTCGGCAACCGCGACGACCGCGCTGACCGGTTGCATGGGCACGCCGTCGTCCGCGCCTTGCGGTCGGTAGTGATCACGTATCGCGTCGGCGACCGCCGGATCGGCGCCCTCCTGAAGCGCGTACCAGCGTCCCATTTCACCCTGCAGCTCCGGGAACTCGAATACGATCAGGGTCTCGAGGTCGGCCTTGCACAGACGTGCAGCCTCGACGCACGCGGCGACGTCTACCCCCGAGCGTTCGGCAAGGGCGCGTGCATTGACTTGCAGCCGGCGGACCTTTTCACCCATCGTGCCGAGCTTCGATTGGAAGACGACTGACTCGAGCTTCTGAAGCCGGTCCGCGAGCGGGGCCTTCCGGTCTTCTTCCACGAAGAAGCGCGCATCGGCCAGACGCGCGCGAAGGACCCGGTCGTTGCCCTTGGCAATCGTTTCGGGATCCTGAGCGGTGTTGACCACGTTCAGATAAACGGGAAGGAGCACGCCGCCTTTGGAAGATCGGACTGCGAAGTAGCGCTGATGGTTGCGCATCACGGACACGACGACCGCGTCGGGTAGCGCTAGAAAGGATTCGTCGAAGCGTCCCGGTACGACGAACGGCTCTTCGACGAGCGAGGTACACTCATCGGCTAGGAATGCATCCGCTTCCAGGACTCCACCCAGCGACTTTGCCGCAGTGAGGAGGCCCTGCATCATGAGATCCTTTCGGTGCTCGAGATCGACGATGACGTGCGCGCGTTCGAGGGCAGTTTCGTAGTCGCTGGCTCGGGCCAGATCAAAACTCTGGGGGGCTAGAAAGCGGTGTCCGCGAGTCGCACGACCGGCCCGCACGCCGGCGAACTCGAACTCGACCACCTCGTTATCGAGCAACGACACCAGCCAGTGAATTGGCCGGCCGAACGCGACCTCGCCGGGCCCCCAGCGCATGGACTTTGGGAAGGAGATTCGCTGACAGAGCTGCGGAAGCATCTCGGCGAGGACGGCCGTCGTAGCTCGACCCGTTTCGTGCACCTGGACGCTGACGTAGTCTCCTTTGTCCGTCGTTTGCTTGCGGAGCTCCCGAACGGAGACGCCGTGCTTCTTTGCGAAACCAGTCGCGGCATTTTTCGGTGAGCCGCTCGCGTCGAAGGCCGCAGCCCATGGCGGGCCCATGATCGTCTCGTGGCGATCTGGCTGACGTGGTGCGAGTCCTCGAATCCGGAGGGCGAGCCGCCGCGGTGTCCCCATCTCGTGTGTCTCGAGCGCGTCGGTGCCGAGCCTGGCCTGGCCGACCATCTCCGCCGCGCATGCCTTCATCGAGCGCAGGGCGTGCGTCACGAATGACGCAGGCAGCTCCTCGGTCCCAATCTCCAGCAAAAACTCGGATGACATCGAGTGGCGTTGCTACCAGACCGGATCCGTGGGCGCAATGGGGCAAGGCCCGAAACGCTCACTGGGCGGCTGCTACGGTGTCCAACAGCGGAAAGCCCAGAGCTTCGCGCTGCGCGTACCAGGACTCCGCGACGGCCCGAGCGAGAATCCTCACACGGCCAATGTACCGCTGGCGCTCGGTGACGCTGATAGCTCCGCGGGCATCGAGGACATTGAAGTAGTGGCTGCACTTGATCACTGCGTCGTAGGCAGGAAGCACCAATCGATCGAGAGGCTGGCGCTCGAACCGAAGCGCACCGCCCTTCCCCTTCGCGTCACTGAGGCCCAGCAAGGCCGCAACCTGCTTTTCGTACTCTGCGAAGAGCTGCTTCTGAAGGTCGGTGTCGGCCTGCTCGAAGTTGTAGG
>JBAVOF010000084.1:0-2570 GCA_049691835.1 Polyangiales bacterium | reverse complement strand
TTCGCCAATCCGCCGCTCAAGTTCGTCGGGCGTCCGTACCTCGAAGCTATCGAGGGATAACTGCCGGCGCAGGAAACGCTCGCGCAGGCGGTAGGCGACGTGAGCGAAGCAGATCGTCAAACGGTCCCGGGGGGGAAGCATCGGCCCGCCCTGGCTCATGGCGATCGCACTCCGAAGCGGGCACCATGAAGCCCGGCGGCGATGGCCCCGGCCAGGGTGAAGCGTGCGGCCTCGCGTTCGCCCTCGGGCGAAGGCCAGATCATGTTCTCGAGGCTTGTTCCTCCCGTCTTGGGGATGTGAACAAAAATGCAGCGGTGCGAATGAGATATCACTGCCTGACGAATGCCGGAGCCTTAGAAGAATCTACGAAGGAATGCCGCGGCTTCTTCGGAAATCCCGACGACCTTGTTCGTTGCTTGACGATAGAACTTGAAGTTGAGCTCGGTCTCGGGGCGACCGTCATCCCACTCCGAGCACGGTCTTAGCTCGCTCCGGCCCAGGCGCCGCTTGGCGAGCCTGGTGCGTCTGACGGTGATGCTCACGCGCGGCGTCTGGCGCGCGATCCCGGGCTTCCTTGGGACGGCTTTGGCCGAGGTTACGACGCCGCTGGCGACGAGACCCGGTCCGCCTTCGTTCTCGCTCGCGAACACGAAGATCGCGTCACCTGTGGCGATGTGCTTGCCGCCATACATGGTCTTCTGCTCGCTGAACACGAATGTCTCCGCCGACGGATCGGTAACTTCGGCCTTGACCGCGAACATCATGGTCCCTTCGGAATCGGAATCTCGGGAATGCTATTCGTGTTCTGGAAGCTCGCGATCAGCCATTTCCGCCGATATTTCGCAAAACCTGGAGCTGGATTCCTTCGCGCGGTGGTGCCGGCGCTCCGGGCGGCACCTTGGCCCCATCCAGAGTCCAGCGAACATGGGCGATCGCCGTTGACGGGCCGATAAGGCGCGTGTGCACCGCGGTGATCGTGAGTGTGCTGTCCCGAAACACCCATGCGAATGCGGCGGACAATTTGCTTTGAATCTCCGAACGCCCTCGCCACCACCAACCGAGGACGTTCACGACGTCGCCGTCGTCGGTGAAGAGGTTTGCGTATGCCGTTGCATCATGGGCGTTCCATGCTGCCGCTTGTCGCGACTGCAGCGCACGAATCGCCGCTTCGTCCCCGCGTCGACCGCGCGGCTAGGTGCCGGAGTTCCGAGGTGTAGTGGCATAGGCGATGAAAAGGCCGAAGCCAATGGCGACAATGGGCCACGCTCGCGCGAGGAGGGATCCCTGGGCCGCCCACCACTCAAGCATCCCGCGCGGCCGCTCGACGCCAAAGAACGGCGTGACCACGCCGGCGATGATAATGAATATGCCAAGGACACGTAGGGTCAGCGGCGCTCGCGAGTTTGGCGCTGCCCAGACCAGTATCGCCCCGAACCCGACCCGCACGACGGCGACGAAGTAGACGGCGCCGGCCGATTGCATCGATCGAACGAACTCGAGGAGTACTGACGGAGCGGCAAGGCCGAGGACTCCTACCGCGGCTGCGACAAAGCCCAGCGCCATGGCCAGAAGGTTTGAGATGGGCACAGAGCCCCCTGACGTGAAAGGTAACAGCGCAACGCGGCGCGCCTGGCGCCAAAGTACAAAGAGTACCACTCCGAGGATGTGCGCCTGGTCTCACACCCAGCAGGTTGAATGCACGCGTCATGTTTGACGGCGAGCGAACTCGGGGATGCGAAAGCGCTTCCGGTAGGCTCCCGGGGTGAGGCCGGTGGTGCGCTTAAACAGGCGTCGGAAGAAGGCCCCGTCCTCGTAGCCCACCCGCCAGCTGATCTCATCGACCGAAGCGTCGGTCCGTTCGAGCCGGCGCTTGGCATCTTCGATGCGCAGACGCTGGACATAGGCGATCGGGGTGAGGCCGGTCGCGCTCGCGAACCGCCTTTTGAAGGTTCGTTCGGCGAGCTTCGATTGCGTGATCATCTTCTCCACGGGGTTCGCGACCGAGAAGTGATCGCTCAGCCATTGCTGTGCGGCCTGGATGGCGCCGTCGCCGTGGTCGCTCTTGCCTTCGAAAATCATATAGGGCGTGAGGCCATCCTGATGCCATTGCAGCGCGAACAGGCGCGCGACTTCCTGCGCGATGGTCGCGCCGGCGTAGCGCGCGATGAGGTAAAGGACCAGGTCGTGCCACGTCGTCGATGCGCCCGAGCTCACCAGCTCTTCGCGCTCGCCCGAAATCACGAGCACGCGCTCCGGATGGATCGAAACCGCCGGATATGTGGCTGCGAACGCCTGGGCGTAGCCGAAGTGCACCGTAGCGTCCTTGCCGTCGAAGAGCCCCGTCTCGGCCAGCAGAAAGATGCCCGAGCAGGCCGAGCAGAGCACGGCGCCGCGGTCGTGCATCGAGTGGAGCCAGTCGACCAGGCGCGGATAGCGCCCGGTCTTCCAGCCCTCCGGCCGCAACAGCACGGACGGTACGATCACGATGTCGCTCGCCTCGATGGTCGCGACCGCCCGCCGCGCGCTGATCGGGACGCCGCTCGCCAGCTCCAGGGGGCCCACCCTCTCGC
>JBAVOF010000083.1:0-1932 GCA_049691835.1 Polyangiales bacterium | reverse complement strand
CTTAGCACATACGAACCCCTCGCCGGCCCGCTCTGGGTGAGCCGGGCGCGCTGGTGAAGATGCTTTCCTGCAGTCCCAGGGCCTGTAAGAAGGCCTGCTGGGCGCTCGACAACGGTCGGGCCAAGCGCCGTTGTGTACCGTGTTTGAGAATCAGCAGGCCTTTGAACTTGATCGTGACCATGTAGGCGGTGGGTCGCCAGGTCGGCTTGTCGTCCCAGCCCGGCAGCGGAGTTTGGGTCTGCTCGAGGGTGCGGCGCATCTGCGCCTCCATCAGCCGCCAAATCAGCAGTGAGATCAACAGAATCAACCCCAGGGCTTCGAGCCGCTCCGGCGTTTTCAGAAACAGCGCATTGACGATCGCGTCGTCTTTGAGAAACCCGAAGTTTTTCTCGATGCTGTGCTGTTCCTTGTAGCTGGTGAGCACCTGCACGGGGCTGTAACCCTCGGCGCCCTCGGCCGGGATATTGGTCAGCAAAACGAAACAACCGGCCTGCTCACGTGCCTTGGCGATCGCCGCTTCGTCGGCACTGACTTCGCCGCTCAACCCGTAGTCCAGACGCTTGACCGTACGGGTGCCATCGCGCTTCGGTCGCCCCGGCGCATAGCACGGCCGCGCCTCGACCTCGACGCTCAGCGAATGGTACGCCGTGTGCTGAGCGCGCGCCCGTTCGGCCGCCGCCTGCGCATCGGCTTCACAGGCATAGGTCACACTGAGCAGCGCCTTGAGCTGGGCTTGCAAGTGCCGCTCGGAGCGTTTCAATTCGCGCTCCAGGCGCTTGTGCTGGCGCCGGTCATGGCTGGACGAATGCACCACGATCGCCCGATAGCACCGGCCATCTACCGTCACACTCGCCTCCGCCACCCGGTACTCGGCCCCCGGCCGGTTCTTGCTCGGCGCCGTCTCGGCCAAGCGCCCCACCGCCTCCCAGGCGTTCGCCGCCAGCACCTGCTCAATCACCTGCCCATGGGCGTTATAGGTCCCCGGCAGGCGGCTGATGAACAGGATCTGATCCCCCATCTGCTGGAGATTGGCCGGCGTGATCAACGCCGAGTCCGCGAGGTAGATAAACGCCCCGGGTTCCACTCCACACTGCGCCATCCGCGCCGAGATCTGGCTCAACAGATCATTATTCAGCACCTTGTCCGAGGCGTTACCGTCGGCTACCCGCCCCCACAGCGGAACGTCTCCGCCCGCGCACAGCAGCGAGACCATCAACTGTTTCAGGTCCGGGCGGTGATCCTTGCTATGCCCATAGGTAATCTCAAAGGGCGGCTCCGTCCCCGGCAGTGGCAGATAGTCCCCATACAGCGTCACTGACGTAGTGTCGTGGTGCACATGCTTGAGGGGGATCGCAAAGCGCTGCACCGCCGCGAGCGACAGCTCCGAGAAAATCTTCTGCGTCCCCACCTCAAACAATCGATCCAACACTCGCCCAACCGTATCGTCGTTGAACCCCTTCGCCTCGACCTCGCGCCCCAGCAACAACGCCCGATCCTGATGCTCGAAAAACGCCTCTAAGTGATACAGTGGGCTGCGCCCCGACAACGTGTCGATCACCATCCCCAGCACGATCGTGCCCGGATCGGTCTCCATTTCGCTCGGCACCAGCCGGTTGATCAACCCTACCAACCCCAGCCGCTCGGCATACGCTCGCACCATTGGCCAATGGTGAACTTCATGCGCTTGTACTTCCCACAACTCCACAGGCTTCGCGCAGACAAATGGGTACGCCATGACTGGACCTCCAGCAGCATGATAATGACTTCGCGCCATTATCCCTCCAACGCCGGCCTCTCTGCGAGCCTCGCTCGCCCGCTTAGCCCCGCAAAATACCCCACACACCTCGCGTTGAAAACTTTTCGAGCGTCATCTTGCACCGATTTGTTACGAAAAAATACCGATCTTCGGGAAAAATAGATGCGGAATGTAAG
>JBAVOF010000082.1:0-4904 GCA_049691835.1 Polyangiales bacterium | reverse complement strand
CGCGAGCGCAATGGGGACGCCGTGGGGGTCGCCCGAAAGGTGTTGGTTCCGATGGGGACCGGATCGGCGCGGATACTGCGATGAATCGGTCTTTCAAATCGATGCAGTCGGGTTTCACTCTCGTCGAGGTCATGATCGCGATCGGGATCATGACCGTGGGCTCTCTCGGCATCCTCGCGATGCACCAGGCGGTGAGCAATGCAAACCGATCCGCACACGAGATGAACACGGCGCTCGCCATCACCGAGCGCTGGCTCGAACGCGTCGAGCGGGATTCACTCGCGTGGACAGCACAAGGGATGAACACCGCCGCGCTAAACTCCACCGCCTATCTGAAAGAGCTGGCGGATGACGAATCGGAAACCGAGTGGTTCACTCCATCGCCGGCAAATGCGGACGAATCATTCGCCTTCGACTACTTCGGCGCCGACGTGGTCGACGGTGGCCCGTTCCAGTACTGCACCAACTTGCACTTGGCATGGATCAGGCAGGGAAGCGCGGCCCGGGTCGACATTCGAACGTTCTGGTACCGCCCGGGCCACATGCCCGGCGGCGCTACGCATCCCAACTGGGTGTCTGGAGACGATTTCCGCGGCGCCAACTGCGATGCGGCAACGGCGGATGGCTGGGACCTCGGCTTAGCCCCGAACGTGGACGTGGTGTTCGCCTCGACGGTCGTGACCTGGTTGCGGAGGGAAGGGACGTGAGCAGGAGCGGCTTCACCCTGATCGAATTGATGGTCGCGATGGTCGTAGGCCTCGTGGCGATCACCTCGGTCTACAGCCTCGGCGCCGCGATGAGCAAGCGGTTCTACGAGGAGCAGCGCCTCGCGAGCTCTCAGGGCACATCGAGGGTCGCGATTTTGGAGCTCCGCCGGGACATCTCCCGTGCGGGGCTCTTCGGCTCGCCCAACGGTCAGAGCGAGCCCACCTGCGATGCGACCCCTCCGACGCTCCCGAAGCTAGGCGGGGGCACCGAGCTCCCGATGGGCGCCTTCCAGTACTACCCCGATGCGGACCTGGCGGTGCTGGATCCCGACGATCTCAACCCCGGCGTCCACGCCGACCGCCTTCGCGTCCTGACGAGCCTGTACCTGACCGATCAACTTCTGGTTCACTCGGCGAGCAGCGACGGAGCCACCATCGTCTTGCAGAACGGCAATCAGGCCTATCGGCGTACCTTTTCTTGGGGTCAGACGGCGGGCCCGTTCACCAGCGGCCAGGCGCCGACCTATTTGACCGGTGACCTGGCCTGGGATAGCGCCTGGAGCGGTGAGACCGCGAGCTGGAAAGGCATCGCTCAAACGGGAGCGCGCGCCTTCCAGACCGGCTCGGTGCTTCACATCGAGACCCCGGAGGGGCGGCACTTCTTCCGCTCGGTTTTCGCCAAGTCTGGGAACACCGAAAACGAGGTGCGCATGCAGATCACCCCAACGCTGCCGGTTGGCACGGCCTGTCTGCCGGGGGCGGCCGAGGGTGCCACGCTGTCCCCCTTGCAGTGGGTCGAGTACGCGATCGTCGACCCGTTCAGCATCGTCGAAGACAGCGCCAACTTCATGGACTTCGAAGGCATGTTCTTCACCGACCTCGATCCATCACATCCGGCGTTCGCGCTCAAAGGCACGGCAAAGGACGACTTACTGGAATCCCCGAACCTGGTGCTCGTCCGCCGCGTGCTCGACTCGGTGAGCGGCGACGTTCGGGAAGGCTCCACGCAAGTCATTGCCGAGTTCGTCAGCAACTTCCAGGTCAGCTTCTTGCTCGATACGAAAGGCGCCCGCACGGCCCCGCCCGATTTGTCGATTGCCCCGATCACCGGCGCGGGGAATGAGGACGCCGTCAACGACAGCCCGCAGCACGTTCGCACGGTCATCATCGAGCTCGGGATTCGCAGCCCCCTGGAGGACCCCTCGATTGAGCTCATCCCGAATGACACGAAAATGACCCGATTCGAGGTGAATGAGGAGCAAAAAGGCTCCGCCCGCGTTCGCAAGATGCGTATCGAGGTTCCCGTGATGAACGTGGCCAGGAGAAACCTCTTATGAAGCAGTCTCGCAAACGGGAAGGCGCTGCGCTCTTCGTCGTCTTGATGGTCATCATGGCAGGCACCGCAAGCGCCGTGTTCGCTGCGAACGCCGTGTCGCACGAGGTCAGGGGCACGGGCTTTGCGCGGCAACAAATGCAGACGCGCTACGCGGCCCGGGCTGGATTGCTCGGAGCGCTAGAGTGGTTCGACATCTTCGGCCCCGAAACCGTTCGGGAGATCATGCTGACCAAGGGAAGCACGGCGGGAACCCTGTACACCTGCGATACGGGAACCATCACGAGCTGCTATCCGGAGCCTCCGCTGGCGAACAACCGCCGGGCATACCGGATCTATCCCGAGCACTTCGAAGCTCTGATGTCGCAGGACGGAGGCATCACCGCCGGCCTGTTCGAAAACCGTCCCTACGAAGCCGATTTCTCGTTCGGCGCCAACTCTGCACACACACCCATCGTGGTGATCGACCTCTACGACGAGCATGTCGTGAGTAAGCTCGCCCCGGGCGCGGCGGCTCAAGGCGGCACCAAGTTCAAGTACCTGCGCACCACGGTGACCGCCCGCGGCCGGGCGCGCTTGGGGGTCGGCACGGACCAAGCGCACGCCGAAGACAATGGCCGTGAGCGGCACGAAACCGCCGCCGACATGCGCGCCTACGTGGTCAGCGGGCCGTTCATCACGGGGTCTCTATGAAAACTTCACTCTTTTTCGCTTTGGCTGTCCTGCTCGTCGCTTCCTTCGGAGCGAGCACGACGGCGTCCGCGCAAGACCCGGACATTCGAAACATCCGGCCGCATGTCATGCTCCTCGTCGACACGTCCGGCTCGATGGAACGAAAGCCAAACTGCATCTGCAGCACCCCGGCCTGCCTCGAGTGCCTTCCGGTCTGCAGCGCAGGGTCTTACGAACAGAATCGCTGGTCGGTCGTCGCGCAGGCGCTTACCGGAGAGTTCGCCCCCTACGAGTGCAACTCGGACACCCGCATCGGCGGCATCTACACGGGTGAGTACGACGAGGGTTACTTCCTTCCGCACATTCAGCTTCCCCAAGAGCTCGGGGCCTACGCGGGTGCGCAGAGCAGCAACGGCGTGCTCGATATTTATCTAGAGCGGATCAAGTTCGGCCTGATGACCTTCGACGCGATTGGAACGCTGAGCGACCGGCCGCCGCTGGTTCCCCAAGCCACGTTCCAGACGGCGCCGTTCCCGGCCGAATCGCTTGGGACAAAGGGCATGTACTCATACGCGGACGACAAGCCCTTCTCGTTCCCGGGCGCGGTCACGACGTACATGCTGAACAACGGCGCCCGGTCGGCCTCGGCGCCCGAAGGTGGCCTGGTGAGCGTGGGCGCGGACAGCACCGCGGCGATGACCTCGAACAACGCCTCGATTCAAGCGACGGTTCTCGGCGATCCCGGCCTGAGCAAGAACCCGTTGCGTCCCTTTGGCGCGACCCCCACGGCGGCCCTGGTCAGCGACCTTCGATACTTCCTTCAAACCGATGGCGACATCACGGAGAAGACGGCCGACCCAGGTCCGGGCGACCCGTACTATGGCTGCCGGGCGCGTAGCGCGGTGCTGATCACCGACGGCTTCCCGAACGGCGACATGCGGGGGAGCCCCGTGAACTGCGAACTGCTCGGCCAGCCGGTGGGCGCGACGGGTTGTCCCTACGAGGAAGTCGCCGACACGGTCTCGGCGATGATCGCGGCCGGAGAGCTCGAGAAATTCTACGTGATCGGGTTCGCGCTGGATGGAGACCCGGCGGAGGTAGCTGCCGTCGAGGCGCTCTTGAACGACATCGCCTCCGTGGGTGATACCGACCAGGCGTTCTTGGTGGCCGATCGCGCCGAGCTCGTCACCGCCTTGAGCACGATCCTCAACGAGCAGAACCGTGGCGCCACCAGCCGGACGGCCCCAGTGGTAACGGGCCTTACGCCTGGCCTGGTTCAGGCCGAGTTCATCTCGGGGTTCAACGTTTCATTCGACGCCGATGACCCCTGGGATGGCGTCTTGGAGCGTCGGCGGATCGAATGCATCGATGGCGTCCCCGTGGCCCAGGATGTCGAGGACGCCGATCGTTTCCAGTTGGTTCTCAACGGGCAAGCTTCCGCACCGACCGACGTGCAGCCCTGGGGCTCGGGCGTGTCCGTCAGCTTCAATGGCGGCTTTTCGCGCAACCTATGGACGGTGCTCCCGACCAACCCCGCCGACGTGAATGGACACCTGATCGGCAACGGCAAGACCAAGCTGAGCTCGCTTTCCAACGAAGGGATCGACGTTCCCGGCGATTACACCGGCAACGAGATCCGCAACGTGCCGGTCGGCGAGTTCGACCAATCGGTCTCGCCGGAGTACTTCTTTGGAGTAGGCAGCACCGACACCGCGGGGGTCGCGACCATCGTCGACTGGGTGCACGGGGTCGTGGGGACAGGGCGAGAGGACGAGCGCCTGGGTGACATCTATCATTCCACTCCCGCCATCGCGAGCCCATTGGTCGACGACCTCGAAGACCGCTCGTACAACGACTGGCGCTTGGGTTTGGCGCATCAGCAGAGCCCCGATCCGATCGAAGATCTCTCCGCATCAGACGGCTGGCAACTCAACAGGCGGCCGCGGATGATCTACGCGGCTACGAACGATGGAATTATCCACGCTTTTCTGGCCGACGACTACGGCCCCAACGACTTCACCGCCGGAAACAACTTGGAGGAGTTTGCCTGCGCCGGAAGCAAGGATGCGGGAACCGAGCTCTGGGGTTTCATTCCGCCGATGTTCCTCGACGACCTGGATGACCTGCTTTCTGGCGGAAGCAAGCAGTGGTTTGCTGACGGCAACATCGTGGTGCGCAATCTCTACGACGTG
>JBAVOF010000081.1:0-9126 GCA_049691835.1 Polyangiales bacterium | reverse complement strand
GCCCCCGAGTTGGCAGCGCAGCTGCGCGGGCGCGACGGGCCGATTGGGCTTCTCGCCGAGCTCGAACGACTCGGGAGCGTTGGAGACCTGGATCTCTTGTCGTTCGTTCTTTTCGACGGAGAGTTCGCGCGGGAGCTGATCAGCCTCGCGCACCTCGACGTCGGCCGCCGAGCGGACGAAGTTCTCGCCTTTTTCGACGCGTCCGGACCGCCGCATTCGGCGGCACCTTGATCCGCGTGTCATGGCCGACGCCGGGCTCCGAGCCGGACGCCCTTCCGGATTCCATGCCGTCGCCTCTATTTCCGCCCATCTCGATGGCAATCTAAGCAAAAATTGGGAGGCGCAGGACCCGTAGGGTAGTCGCCCTCATCGCCGTGCTTGGAATCCATCTCAGCTCGCGAGTGCTCTCCGTCGTGGCAGCCGACACAGTCGGTGTTCTCGCCGTCCACCGGTGAGCCGAGCGCGGCGTTGTGGCAAGAGGCGCAGTCGTTGCTGTACTTCGAGTGCGCCCCGGACTGAATCGGGAAGGCATTCTCGGGATGGATACCCCCCGTTGCGGGCGTCCAGGTGGCCGTCGAATGGCATTCCTGGCAAGTCGTCGGGAAGTCCGAGTGCCCTGGGTACGTGCTGCTGTCGTAATCGGCTTGATGGCAGCCCACGCACAATGTTGGCGTTCCCTGGTAGACCGGCGGCTGCCCACCGTGACAGCTCGAGCACGCCGCTTGCGCGTGAGCGCCCTAGAGCGGCCACGGGTGACCAAAGGACAGCTCGGCAGGAATCCAATGCGTCTGGGAGTGACAGTCCTGACAAGTCGTCGGGAGGCGTTCATGTGGCGGGTTGACCGCGGACTTCCGTTCCGTCTCGTGGCAACTGATGCACTTGGACTGACGCACCACCCCTGGCTCGTGGCTGCTACCGCTCCCGTCGATGCACGCCCCGACTCCGAGCTGAGCGAGGAGCTACGCCGTCGCAGCCAGGGGTCTCGACCCGATAAGCCTCATGGCTTATAGAATACAAGCGGGGATCAGTGGTGCGAGGCTAATCCCGCCACTTTTCGCACACTGGGAAGACCAGGCGAAAAGCAAACCATAAACACTGTGATTTCAAGCTCCTAGGGAGCTTGCCGGTAGGGCTCCAGCTACCCGGGGTCAAGCCTGGGTGCTACCTTTTGAGCAAGTCCATGTTCCTCAACAGGTGTGCAGCGAGGCGATTGATCACTGGCGCTGGGCTGAGCTTAGCGCTGCTTTGGAGCGCATGCACTGGGGGCACGCAGGATCACGGGCGCATCGAGGTCCGCAGCGCCGATTGCATCGTTTGCCACTCGGACGATGTGCAGCATGCCCTCAGCCCGCCGCACGAAGGGTTTCCCGACACCTGTGGGAGCTGCCACGGAAACGAGGCCTGGTCACCGGCTGCGTTCGAGCATCCCTGGCCGTTGAACGGCGCGCACGCAGCGCTTGCTTGCGTGTCTTGTCACGTCGGCGATCCACCCGTGTATCAGGGAACGCCGACGCTTTGCGTGGGCTGCCATCAAGCCGATTACGACAGCAGTCCGTTCCCGGGGCATTCGGACTTCCCTACGACTTGCCAGAACTGCCACACGACTGAGGCCTGGACGCCCGCAACCGGCGGCACTCATCCGGAGAACGCCTTCCCGATCCAAAACGGCCCGCACTCCCCGTACCGCAACGACTGCGTCTCTTGCCACAACCCTGACCTCGGCTCACCGGTGGATGGCGAGAACACGGACTGTGTCGGCTGCCACGACGGCGAGCACACGCGGGCCCAAATGGACCCGAAGCATCGCGAAGAGGGCGGCTACCCGCAGGGCGCGGCGCCCCCAAACTTTTGCTTGGACTGTCACGCGAACGGTCGCGACGCCGGGGACTAAGCCTCCCCGTACTTCGTGACGATCTCGATACCGATGTCCTGAAGCAATTCGGTCGGCGCCGTGCCGCCAATCTGGACCACCACGGCATCGTTCTGGATTGTGAACGGCTTTGCAGAGTCGTCCCGCAGGGTGACTCGATCCTCGAAAACCTCTTCGATCTCAGTACCCATGAGCGCTGTGAGCCGTCCAGCTTCCACTTCAGCATCCACCCGTGTGCGATTCGGTTGGCGACACCTCGCAAAGCTGTTCTTTCGGTAACTGATCGTCACGGAGGCACAGTTCCCACCGTCGATCAGGGCGAACGCGGACTCGACCGCCGCGTTCCCCCCTCCCACGACCAAGACATGCTGGCCCTCAAACACATTAGGCTCGATCACGCGGTAGACTACTTTGCTGAGCTCTTCACCGGGAACGTCGAGCTTGCGCGGCGATCCGCGGCGTCCGAGCGCCAAGAGCACGTTGGCGGTCTTGAACGCCCCACCGCTCGAGGAAACGAGCCAGCTGCCGTCCTGCCGGCGCTCGATTTTTCCCACCAGCTCGCCGACTGCGACCCGCAGCCCGGTCTTGACTTGGATGTCCTCCCAGAGCGCGACGAGTTGCTCCTTGCTCATCTTTCGTTTGGAAACCCGTCCGTAGATCGGAAACTCGAGCGAGCCGGTCATGACCACCTTTGCTCTGGGGTAGTGCGTGATCGTGCCGCCAAACGCTTCACGTTCGAGCAACAAGACGCGCAGCCCCGCTTCCATCAAGCGGAGTGTCGCACTGATCCCCGCCGGGCCGGCGCCAACCACCACCGCGTCGAGCGACTCACCCGCTCCTCTGCGCTCACCGGCGATGATGTGATCGGCGGCCTGCCGGCCTTGCGAGACCGCGTTGCGAATCAGCCCCATGCCGCCGAGCTCGCCGACGATGTAGACGCCGGGTTGGTTCGTTTGAAAGTCGGGGTCGACCGCTGGAAGCTCCAGCCCGCGCTTCGCAGTGCCGAATACCAAGCTGATCGCCTGAACAGGACAAGCCGACGCGCACGCGCCATGTCCGATGCAGCCGAGCGGGTTGGTCAGTACGCCTCTGCCATTGACCACCGTGAGCACGCTCTTCTCTGGGCATGCATACACGCATGCACCCGAGCCGATGCACCGGATGGGGTCGATCCACGGGTGAATGCTCGCCGGGACCAGATCCCCCATGGCGAGCAGCTCGCCGAGCTCCTGGCGGCCCGTCTCGGTTCGATCTTGCTCCCTTTTTCGCAAAAAATGGTTTAGCGCGAAGGCGAGGGCGGCAACAGAGGCCAGCGCGATCCAGGTGTTCATCGATTGGCCCTTTGGTGTGAATAGTGGCCTTTTGGTATGCTGGGATTCTAACATGCACGGGGGGCGGGGACCCGTCGTCGGCTGGGGACTGTGAGCGGGGAGACGAAAGGAAGACCGAAGCGTCGCAAGGCGAGGAGCGTTGCCCTGCTCGTTCTGCTCGCGATTCTTGCCCTGGCCTACGGGCTCTGGGACTTTGGCCAGGAATTCTATCTGTCCGACCTCGAATCGCGCGTCGAGCACGACGCCTACGAGGCGCTGCGACCTGGGGGCTTGGTCGGGCACGGGTACGGCATCGTCGGTACGGCCCTGATCCTCGCGAACCTTCTCTACTTGGCGCGACGCCGCCTGGCACGCTGGTCGCTCGGCTCGATGGCGACTTGGCTCAACGCGCACGTCTTCACCGGCCTCGTCGGCTCGCTTCTCATCCTGTTTCACTCCGCCTTTCAGTTTCGCACTCCAATCGCCTTGGTGACGGCGGTGAGTCTCGGCGTCGTGGTCGTTACCGGGATCGCGGGACGATATCTCTACGCGCTTACGCCGCGTCCCGATCGGGCAGCACTCCAAGACGCGCTGGCGGCGCTGGATGAGTTGGCGCCCGGATGCAGCGCTCGCGTCTATCACGCGCTCGCGATTCACAAGGTCACTCAGGTCGACACCCATCGCGGGCTGCTCGGCAAGCTTGCGGCAGTCCCCAAATGGGTCCGTGATGCGCGCGCGCGTGGCTTCATCGTCAGCTATGTCATCGAAGATGGCCCGGTGAGCGGAGTGCTCGAGCGCAAGCAGCGTCGTCGCTTTCGAGAGGCGAAGCGAGCGGTGCGCAAGTACACCACCCGCGAGGTCGTCGCGGTCGGGGCCTCCTCGCTGCTCCAATCCTGGAGAGGCTTCCATCGCTCGTTGGCGGTGCTTCTCGTTCTGTTGGTTCCCATCCACATCGCAGTGGCCTGGATCTACGGGTACCGATGGATCTTCTCGGAATGAGCGGGCGCCTGATCGCGCTGCTGCTCGTCGGCTCCCTGACAGTGGCCGCGGCGATCGGCGGAGCGCTCATGCCAAGGCGAAGCGGCGCCCAGTTCTTATCGCCCGGAAAGCTCACCAGCGCGCACGCTGCCATCGATGGCGACGCGAACTGCGGCGAGTGTCACTCGTCCGGTAGGCGGCTCGATACCGATGCATGTCTCACATGCCATGACGATTTAGACGCCCGTATCCGGCAACAGGCGGGTCTGCACGGTCGCGAGTATCGGGGACAGGATTGCGGGGGATGTCACGTCGAGCATCTCGGAAGGAACGCCAGGCTCGTTCGGTGGCCGGGCGGCGCCCCAGCGCGTTTCGACCATCGTCAGTCGGGTTGGCCGCTCAAGGGCGCGCATGCATCCGTGCGTTGCGAAGACTGTCACGACACGCGGAACCGGCGCGGACACGCGACCTATCTCGGGTTGAAGACCGAGTGCGTATCTTGTCACGAGGACCCACACGAGGGGCGGTTTGCAGGGGCGGAATGCACTTCTTGCCACAACGAGACGGACTGGAGCGAAGTCGCCAACGTCCGGTCCAATCATCCCGGGTTGAGTCTCGCCGGAGGGCACGCAAAGACGAAATGCGAGTCGTGCCACGACAAGGGGAACACCACGGCGCCAACTGCGGGTGCGAACTGCGTTGCTTGCCATGCCCAGGTGCACGAGGCGAAGTTTGGCGATCGGTGCGAGAACTGTCATGCGAGCATCCGTTGGACCGGGCTGCCGAAGAAGATTGGGCTGCAAGCGCATCCACTCACCCAGTTCCCTTTACAGGGACTGCATCGGGAGGTTGCTTGCACTGGCTGCCACTCCCCCAAGATTCCCGTTCAGCGACGCTATCGTCGGCTCGAGTTCGATCAGTGCGGGGACTGCCACCAGGACGTGCATCGGGGTAGCCTCGGTGTTGTCGATTGCAAATCTTGCCACGACGAACAGGGATTCTGGCCAACCTTGTTCACGGTGGAGCAGCACGGCCGGACCAAGTTCCCGCTGGATGGCAAACACGAGTCGGTCCCCTGCACGGCCTGTCATCAAGGCAAGCGCCCCCATTACAACCTCGAGCTGAAAGCGCAGCGCTGCGTCGACTGCCACGACAATCCGCACGGCGATCAATTCGCAACCGAGATGAGCCAGGACGGCTGCGCTCATTGTCATTCGTCTCGCGGCTGGGACTCACCTCGCATCGATCACAGCGTGTGGCCGCTCACCGGCGCGCACTCGGAGGCCGCCTGTGACAGTTGCCATACTCCGTCGACGCAAGACCGCTCGAGTGGCCGAGGTGCAACGTACAGTGGGGCACCGCGCGATTGTTCGGGTTGCCACCGGGATGTGCATGCCGGTCAGTTTCGACTTACCTCACCCGCGCGCGAGTGTGATGCCTGTCACGTCACCGAGGGGTTCGAGATCGAGGGGTTCGACCATGTGAAGCTCACGGACTATCCGCTCGAGGGAGCGCACGAAAAGCTCGAGTGTGCAGCCTGTCACGTGAAAGAGCGTCTGCGAAGCGGAGACCGGGCGGTGAGGTACCGTCTTGGCTATCGCGAGTGCGCGGACTGCCACGGCAATCCCCACGTACGCAGAAAGGGTGCGCGATGATCCGCGCGATTGTCATCGGTGTGTCCCTGTCCTTCCTCGCTGGCGCGGCGGGAATTGCATTGGCCAAGGACCCCGAGAAGAAGTCGGCAAGCGCCGGGCCTTCCACCCACAACTCGATCACGGAGGGACTGGACTGCGGGAACTGTCACACGCCGGCCGGTTGGAGCATGAGCGGCGGCAAGGCGGGGGCGGGCTTCGACCACTCTCTAACCGGATTCCCGTTGACCGGTCGGCACGAATCCGTGTCCTGCAATCAGTGTCACAACAGCGAGCGGCGCGTGACCAGAGAGTGCACCAACTGTCACAGCACTCCGCACCAAAAACGATTGAGCGGCCGCTGCGACAGTTGCCACTCGTCACGACGATGGAACGACATGGAACCGTTCGACATTCATCGTCGAACGCGCTTCCCCTTGACGGGCATGCACGCGCTCGCCGCATGCACCGAGTGTCATCTGCGAAACGCCGAGCGACAATGGACGACGGTTCAGAGCGATTGCTTCGCGTGTCACTCCTCGGACTACCTCGATCCCAACGTTCACCCGAACCACCGCGGGACCGCTACTTCGCCACCGTTTCCCCAAGATTGTTCTCAGTGTCACGTCGCGAGCGCATGGAGCCCGGCATTCGTCGATCCCACCGCAATCACTGGCTCGGCCCCGGCCGCCGTAAGGGCTGGACTGGGCGGCATGGTGATACCCGCGAATCACGATCAACTCTTCCCCATCTCGCGGGGGCCGCACCGAGGTGCTGAATGCAATAGCTGCCACACGTCCTCCCGGACCCCGCGTCTGCTCATCTGCACCGGCTGTCACGCGCACAACCCAGTCAAGCTCCAGACTCAGCACCAACAACGCGTCTCCAGCACTGGCGCTGCGTGCCTGAGCTGTCACCCTGGAGGGACAGCCCGGTGACACGGTCGGCTGCAGTCGCGGTACTGGCACTGGCCTACCTGTTCGTCGCCCCAACTGTGGCTGGCGCAGAGTCTGGCCGAAGAGTGACGGTCAAGGTCGTCGATATCGGAGGCGGCCGCGCCTACCTCACGCCGGGCGAGGCTGCAGGCGTTGGGGTCGGGTCCGTGGTGGTCGTCCGGGATCGGCGTTATCGGGTCGTCGGCGCCACTGCTCAGCACGCCGTCATCGAGATGAAAGCACGGGAGCTCCGGATCGGGATGACCGGCCGCGCCGAGGCGAAGGTTCAACGAGCCACGGCCGAGTCCCTCCCGTCGCCAAAGCCTTTGAGCGTTTACGAAAATGAGTGGCCCGAAGCGGTGCGTCCCGCCACCACCCAGAGTCCCGAGTACGTGCCTCTGGGCAGTGGGTCGGATGGCGGTCGAATCGATCTCAGCCTTTCGACGGATGTTGGAGGTACGATCGCTCTGAGCGAGGGGCAGTCCTTCGGCCGAGCTGCGCTGCGTACGCGGCTTCACGCGGAGCCGTTCGCACAACCCGTCTTCTTCGATGCGGACTTCGCGGTCCAGTCCTGGTTTGGGGGAAACATCGGGGATCGCCCGGGTAGCACGTCTCGGCCGCTCTTCGCCGTCAGAGACCTCCAGTTCGGCTATGGCACGTTGCAGAGCGTTCAGGTTGGTTTGGGCAGGTTGCCGTTCGTTGCGGTGGGCGTCGGTCAGCTCGATGGGCTGCGCGTGCGGTCGCCATCGTGGGCGGGCTTTTCAATCGGCGCCTTCGGAGGAACTGTGCCGAACCCGCTCGACTATAAGCCCACCCTCGATACATCACGATTTGGCGTGCAACTGGCCTATCAAAACGAATCCCTGGCGGCGCAGCCCTTTGTCGGCCTGGCTGTGCATGCCTCGATATTCGAGGGAGAGCTCGATGAGCGCCGCCTCAATTTGGAGTTCGACGTGTTTCCCGGAACCGGCCGGGTGGCAGGGCACTTCGAGCTCGCGCTTCACGACGCAGTGAACCCTTGGCGAGCGCCCCGGGTCGAGGTCAGCGCAGCCGGTCTGGACGCCTCGGTTCGTGTCGGTCTGTTCCAGATCGGGGGTCGCTTCGACATGCGGCTCCCCGAACGCTCCCTGTGGCTCACCGCGTATCTTCCATTGGGCTACTTGTGCAACACGGTGCCGGATCCGGCATCTAGCGCCGGCGACGAGGTCGTGTGTCTCAACAGCAAGGACCAGCGCTACTTCGGCGGATTGGACGCGAGCTGGACGTTTTCGCGCCTTGCGCTGCATGCAGGGGCGAACCTCGTTCATAGCGAGACCAGCGACGAATTCGAGCAACTCGCTGGATACCTGCAGCTTCGAGTGTTCCGCATTGCCGAAATCGTATGGACTGATTTTTCACTCGCCGCGTACGCGCGTTCGTTCGTCTCGGACTACGCCGCCCGCGTAGCCGCTGGGGTGGACATCGGACGAGTTGGGGAGCTGTCCGCGTATTACCGAGTGTCGCTCAACCAATACGTCGCCTCACCTGACGGCTACTTGCAGCATTCCGCCGGTGGCATCTTGTACTTCGCGCTCGGGCATGACTTGGATGTCGGCGTGCGGGTCGACGGCATGTTTGGCCCTGACGTGAGCGTCCTCGTCTTGGGCTCGAATCTCACCTGGCGACCATCTTGGTGAGCGTTTCGATCTCGCTGGCGAATCCCGTAGCAATGTCTTGCACGTCGGGGACCAACTCTGTGCAAGCCAGCCCGCCAAAACATAACCGGTCTACGACGCTCATGACCGTGATGTTCAAGCCGGAACCGTGTTGCACGGGGCCCAGCGGATAGAGGTGACTCAGCCGCACGCCGGTGGTGTAAAGAGGGACAGGCGGCCCCGCGATGTTCGAGATGGTCAGGTTCCACAGCGGAGGAAGCCGATCGGCCAGGTGTCGCGAAGAGTAGAGCCCGACCAGATGGGTTGCAATCCAGGGTATGGTGATGTTGGTGACTAGATCGGTGACGTTCTTGAGAACGTCGCCCCCACCACCATGTCTGTGCCGCTCCTTGCGGCGAGCGGTTTCCTCCCGGATTGTCATCAGCCGCTGAACGGGGTCGTCGCATTGAACCGGGAGGTGAACGCGAATCACCGAAACCCGATTGCCGGCTTGATCGCCCTCGTGTCGAACCGACACCGGAACCGTTGCGACCAAGGGTCGCTCCGGCAGACCGCCATGGGCGAGAAGCCACGCCCGCAGGCTTGCGCAGCAGGCCGTCAGCACTACGTCGTTCACCGTAGTCCCGAACGCATGTTTGATCGCCTTGACCTCGTCGAGTGAGACATCCGCAAATGCGACGGAGCGGTTTGGTGTGAGCGCGCCGTTGAACATCGTTGGAGGCGCCTCGAACAAGGGCGGTTTGTCGA
>JBAVOF010000080.1:0-8017 GCA_049691835.1 Polyangiales bacterium | reverse complement strand
ATCTCAAGTTGTTGCAGGACGAGACGGCCGGAACTGCGCCCGGCGAAGTGCTTCGGACAGTCCTCGCCATCGTCCTGGACCCGCAAAGCGCCGCTTGGTGCTTGGGATTGTCCGCCGGCGCGCCCGTCGTGCGTTGGCCTTCGACCCTCTACCGCGTGCTGGCACGGACCGCGCTTGAGTCCTCGGCTGTTTGGCGCCGATGTTCCCTCCTGCTGGACCGCACGCTCGAAGAGGCGCTCCGTCCCTACGCCAAAAGGTCCCCGGCAGAGCTGGCCGAGGTGTTTCTGGATGGACGCGAGTCCCTGAGCGGGGACGAGCTTGCTGCGCTGCTCTGGTGCCTGATACGCGGTCGCAGTGCCTCACACGACATGGTCGCTGATCGCCTGGGGCTTGAGCTCGAGATCGTCGCCGCGCGGCGTCTGCACGTCAGACGGTAGTGCTAGGCTCGCGGACCACGGACCGACGAGTCATGGGAGAGGAAATCGAACGCAAGTTTCTCGTCGTGGGGGACGCGTGGCGTGAACGGGCGCCCGGCACGGTCTACCGCCAAGGCTTCCTATCGACCGATCCGGAACGTACCGTGCGCGTCCGTGCCGCAGGTGATCGTGGCACCATCACAGTCAAGGGAAAGAGCATCGGTGCACGACGCGCGGAGTTCGAGTACGAGATCCCGTTGCGCGATGCTCAGCGGATGCTCGATACCCTGTGCAAGCGTCCGCTGATCGAGAAGCTCCGCTACACCCTTTGCGTCGGCCCTCATACCTGGGAGATCGACGTGTTCGAGGGTGACAATGCGGGGCTCGTGGTCGCTGAGATCGAGCTCAGCGAGGAGAACGAAGTGTTCGATAAGCCCGCTTGGGTCGGCGTTGAAGTCACCGGTGACCCGCGTTACTTCAACTCGAGCTTGGTGACCAAGCCATACCGCACTTGGTAGACGAGGCCCGCGACCGCTCGCGGCCAAGCCGGATCGATGCGCTGCACGCGGGACAATTGCCCGCGGTCAGCACCTGGTCTAGGTTTCTCACATGGAGCTTCCGCCTTGCGGCTTGTACCGGACGACAGGGACGCTTGGATCCATCGGCGCCGGCCGCCTCGTTTGTTTCCACAATCACGGCAACCCCGGGCCCGGCATCTATCTTCCCCAGCGATGGCGCTACAACCGTGCCCAGTTCGAGGCGAAGGGGATGACGGTCGACGATCTGAAATTGCCCGTAACCCAGCGCGATGCCCGACCACCGCAGTAACCCGGGAATCGTGAGGTAGCTCACTTTCCAGGTGCGAAGCCGCCTGCCTATACTGTTCGTCTGAAGTCGGGATGGGTTGGCTGGCGACATACTCGCAGGGGGATCGAAGCGTTGAGCCAGTCGAACGCAAGCCGATCGACCGCTGGTTGGCACGCTTCATTCCACGAGAGCTGGTCGAAGACGACATGCGCAGCCGGGCACGTGCGTTTCTTCTGATGCGCTTCACCCTGGTTGCGGCGATCTTCACCCTGGCCTTTGCTCCGTACTTTGCGCTCTGTTTGAAGCTTCCGTACACGATGCCATCGAACATTCTGTACGGAATCAGCCTGGTGCTGACGCCGGTGATCCTGCGCGGAACGCGCTCGCTTCGAATCGCGGCAAACTGGACGCTCACATGGGGCTTCGCCGTCCTGCTGTTTCAGAGTTGGGTTCTCGGTGGCGTCTCGAGCCTGTCCTACCCGTGGCTCTCGTGTCTGCCGATGGCCGCCATGTTGCTCCGTGGCGTTCGCGGCGGAGCGATCTGGACGCTGATCTCCATCGTTGGAGTCATCGGCGTGGGCATCGCAGAGACGATGGGAATACTCCCAAACGGCCCGGCTATGAGCGTTGCGGCTCGCAGCGCGACCATCGTAACCATCGCGTCTTTGACTCTGACGCTGGGCGGCCTGGCCTGGTTAGCCGAGAGTCGGGCAGACGAGCTACTCCGAGACCTGCAGCGCCAGAAGAAAGTGTATCAGGAACGCGCTGTCCGCGACTGGCTGACTGGCCTCGCGAATCGGTCTCTTCTCACGGAATGTCTGATTCAGAGCTGGGAACGCGCCCGGAGGCACGGACCCCGCGGGGCGCTGTTCTTCATCGACCTGAACGACTTCAAGCTCATAAACGACGAACACGGCCACGCGGCCGGCGACAAGGTATTGCGCGAGGTCGCACTGCGGCTTCAGGACACGGTGCGCTCGTCAGATCTGGTTGGTCGGATCGGTGGAGACGAGTTTGCGCTGATCATCGAGGGCGTCGAGAGCCAACATGACGTCGCGGCGCTGGCGGACAAGGTAGCCGACGCGATCGAAGCGCCCATTGAGCTTGATGGAGCAACGGTCGACATAGGAGCCAGCATTGGCATCGCGTTCTTCCCGGACCGCGACTGTCATTTCGCCGACCGGACGACACTGCCGAGCATCCCTGCGAACGCCAAAGTGTCTCGGGGAGAGGTCGATCAGGAGTCGGTCCGACGGCTCCTGGAAAAGGCTCACCTAGCCATGTACACGGCCAAGCGCAGGGCGGTCCGGTATTGGATTCACGAGCATTCCGCCGATGAGACGCTCCGCAGTGCGATCCGGCTCGCGAGCGAACCCCCGCCTGCTGCATAGCCGGGGGGCATCTAGCCCGGGCTCCCGCATGCGCTAAGCTCGCCCGATGAAGTCGACGATCGGAATTCTCACTGGCGGAGGAGACGTACCGGGTCTCAACCCCGCCATTCGAGCGGTGACCATTCGCGCGTTGCGGGAAGGTCACCGCGTCATTGGGATTCGCAGGGGCTGGGGCGGTCTGGTCGATATCGTTCCCGACAAGAACGCGGACAACGGGGCCAACGTGCAGGTTCTAACCGAGGAGGGCGTCAACAAAGCCGGACGAACTGGGGGAACATTCCTGCACACCTCGCGAACGCGCCCGAGTCATTTGCCCAAGGCCATGGTGCCTCCTCATCTTCAAGACAAGTATCAGGACGACATCAACGACATCACCGACGAGGTGCTGACCAATCTCGACTTCCTCGGCGTCGACTATCTGGTGCCCATCGGCGGTGACGATACGTTGAGCTATGGTGCCCAGCTGCACAAGCGTGGTGTCCCGGTGGTCGCGATTCCAAAAACCATGGACAACGACGTCCCGGGCACCGACTACTGCATCGGCTTCAGTACCTGCGTGACGCGTACGATAGAGCTGACCCACAGGCTGCGTACGACCGCCGGCTCGCACGAACGCTTCCTGGTGATCGAGGTATTCGGTCGCTACGCAGGATACACCGCACTGCTTCCCACGATGGCGGGTGCCGCCAATCGCTGCGTCATACCGGAGCACAGCTTCAGCATCGAGCAGCTCACCGAGCTCCTGGTCCACGACCGCGACCGCAACCCGAGCCGCTACTCCGTGGTCTTGGTGTCCGAAGGCGCTCAAATGGCTGAGGATTCGGCGATGTCCTTCGAATCCGAAGAAGCTGATCAGTTTGGTCACCGCAAGCTGGGCGGGATCGGAGATCGCGTCGCAGATGCGCTCAAGAAGCTGTCGCCGAAGCTCAATCAGGGCCGCCGGGTCAACGTCGTCAGTCAACGACTGGGCTATCTGGTTCGCAGCGGCGATCCCGACGCTCTCGACTCGATCGTTCCGATGGCCTTCGGCAACCTGGCCTTGGATCTAATCGATGCCGGCAGCTCGGGTCGTCTCATCTCGGTCCACAACGGCCGCTACGGCAGCGTTCCACTCGACGTGATCATCGGCACGAAGAAGGCCGTGGACGTCAACAAGTACTACGACACTGAGCGCCTGCGTCCGAAGTACAAGGCCTTCGCCAACCTGCCGCTTTTCATCATGACGGGCGACGCGTAGGCTCCGCCGCAGATGGCTTCGCGATACCGACAGCTGCGCGCACATGCACTCAAGGCGATATTCAGGGCGCACGCGGCGATCTACGAGCACAGTGACGGACGCATCGGCGCCTGGGCCGGCTTGCCCACATTGCTCCTGTCCGTCACGGGTCGGAAGTCGGGCAAGACACACTCGACACCGCTGGTGTACTTCCAGGACGGTGACAGATACGTCGTCGTCGGCTCCGATGGCGCGGCGAAACGCGATCCGCAATGGTGGAAAAACCTCCAGGCCGATCCGCGGGGCTGGGTTCGCGTCGGCCGCAAAAAGCTCGAAGTGACGGCTGGTCTGGCCACGAGCGCCGAACGCGACCGGTTGTGGGAAATCGGCAAGAGCGTGAACCCGATGTGGTCGAAGTACCAAGCCCGGACCGAGCGAGAGCTCCCGGTCGTCGTGTTGACGCCGATCGTCTAGGCCGCCGTCGTGGGATTGGTCACGGGCAGCTGTCCGATCAATCGATGGCGAAGCAGTAGAGACGGCCTGCGCCGTACCTTTCCGCCAAGCCCTGTTCCGTGCAGCTGACGGTTTCGTGCGCGGAGTTCCACGAGAACCGATCCGGCCCACCAACCGTAATGCCGGGTGGTGTGATATCGCTGTGGCCCACCTGCGCCACTTCGTCTTCGCTGGCTGATGTCCAGTCGAGACAGGTTCGCCCCTGGGATACGGTCCCCTCCATGGTGCTCCCGGTCACGATGTCGTGCTGGAGAAGTGGGACGAGATCGCCGTTTTCGTCGATGACCAACCCTTCTCCGTCGGGATCTTCGATCACACCCCAGAGCACACGCGCGATCCCCTCTGCATGAAGCGTCTCTACGTCTGGCGCGATCTCCTGGAGGCGCTGATTGTACCAAGGACCGGTCCCAATCCTGTCCCGTGCGTCCTCGCTCGAAGTGCTCAGATACGCGTGCCAGGTCCGATCACCTGCCCCTACGGCGGCTGCGAGATTCTGGCAAATCTGATCGGCTCCAGCGAGACCACCGAAGTCTCCACCGATCACGCCAGTCCCTACGCTCGTGACGAAGAAGGACATGCGGGGCGCCGGCGAGCCGCCGCCCGAACCACCAGTGCCGCCCGTGCCGCCGGCTCCACCCGTGCCGCCCGAAGCAGACTCACCGCCCCCGCACGCGACCAGGCCGAAAACTGCGAATGGAAGAAGAAATAGGTTAAGGCGCAACATGATCAGCTCCGTGTCAATGGGTATCGTCAACGCCTGAGACAACCCGGACCGTGCGTCAAGCGAACGACCTTGCGCAGATCCGAGAACTCGTGAATATCAAGGAGGCGGAGCCATGCTGATCGAGCACTCGATTCGAGGAGGGGCGGCTCATGAAAGCGCCTAGCGCTAGGACATCAACCATCGCCGGAGCCGCGATTGCGCTGGTCCTCTCGTCTGGCTGTGATGAGCTCACCCTTCTGGTCAGCGACGCTGTGGGGCCGGCGGAACCTGCGGCCCAAACGCCGGATCAGGCCGAATTCGACGAGGTGGAGGTCGCGCTTCCGGAAAGGCCGACCACATCGACTGCACGCTCCGAGACCGACGTGATCACGTTCCGGAGCATCTTGGAAAACGATCAGATGACGCGGAACGAGCGCATCCGCGCTTTCGAAAATCTCGACCCGGCTGCCCTGCAAAGACCGGTAGCTCGGAGCAACGTCGCCGCGGACCCGTCGCTCATCGCTGCGCCACGGGGGTCGCGCTCAACGGAGCCAAGCGAGGCAGATCTCTCCGCCGCACGCAGTCGCGTCTCCGTCGTGATGTACTCTACGGACTGGTGCGGGGTCTGCCGCCGCGCTCGTCAGTACTTCGAGCAAGAGGGCATCCCATTCGTGGAGCACGACGTGGACCGCGACCCCCAAGCGCGCGCGGACTACCTGCTGCTCAATCCTCGGCGAAGCGTTCCGACGATCAAGATTGGCGATGAGGTGGTCATCGGCTTCAGCCCCCAGGCGGTCGAGCGTGCAATGAACTCCGCCGCGCGGAGCCGGATCAACTAGTCAGTTCTGCTCACGGCGCCGCCGCGGCGAGATCATGCCCAGACGAGCCGAGCCCCGTCAAAGCGGGGCTCCTACTCGGGCCGCTGTGGCAACGAGGCCACTACGAGTGCGTCACCTCAGTCGTCCCAGCGACCCCAACCGTCGTGCTTGTTTCCGTGATCGTCTCTTGAACCGCCCAGCTCGAGGAAGAAGATCTGTCCGCCCTCGACCAGAGCGCTTTCGTCACCGAGCGACCCACCCCGCACTGCATGAGCTTGAACGACGCCGAGCAGAAGCGTTTCGCCCTTGCCCGTTTGGAAGTAGTCGGTGACGTCCAAGATTCCCGAGGTTTCCCAGTCACCGATGTCCAGGGGATCGGTATCGGTCTGGGAATCCGGTAACACGGCATCCCGATTGACCACCGCGATGCGTTCCAGGTCGAGCGCAGTCTTCAACGGCTTGCTCGGATCGATCGCCCAGATGGAGGCATCGATCTTCGATCGGCCGCCGAACGCCAAGTCTCGGCAGGCCTCCGCATCCGCAGCAGCTTCGCACCCGTTTTCACTCTTGGGAACACTGAGCTGCGTGGACCTGTCCTCTTGCACGTAGATCTTGCCGTTGCCGGACCACACGAGATTGTCGGGGCTGCGGATGCCGAAGTCACGGAACTGCGGGTCGTCCGTGTCAAGCAGGATCGAGACCTCACCGGTGGCGACATCGATCACGTACAGCGTACCCCAGGTGTCGGCACCGCCATAGAGCTGCGCACGGCCGGTCGATGCCAGCACGACCTTGGTCGGATCGTGTGGATTCTCGTGCACGTCTTCAGGCCGTGAGAACGAAAAGCAACCGGCGTCATCCGCACTTCCGCGCAGTGTGTCTCCGTCGAGATACCCAAGCTCATCATACCCGGACTCGCCCGCCTTCGCCGGATCGCGGACCTCCAGAGGAATCCAGGAACCAGACGCGTGACTGCCGGTGCCATTGAAGTCCGCCGGGGTGAGGAGTCCGCGATCGTCCGCAGCCCAACAGTAGAGTTGTCCCTTGGCAAGACCGTTGCGATCCAGGAAGCTGCCGTCGCGCTTCGCGTTCTTCATCCCTTCATAATAGTAGAGAGGAGCATCTTCCTCGTCGTCGCCGATGATGAGCCCCACGGTCCTCGGGTTGCCGGTTTCGACCGCTGCCACGGCTTCCCACGAAGCGCGACCCAGCTCCGGCGCAGCCCAGAGCTCGCCCCGGCGCACGTCCAACGCCCACTCAGTGCCATTGCCCGTCTCCTCCCCGGTCAGGAATACGTCGCTGACGAAACCTCGCTCGCCGCGAGCGACGCCTCGCGCAGAGCAGAGTCGACCCAGCCCATCTCCTTCGAGATCGGAAGCCTCATCCACGGGCTCTCCGGCACGATTGTAGATGGCATCGTAGGCCAATCCGGCACCAAGGATCCGGCGCTTGCTTTTTTCGAAGAGGAAACTGCTCACCCGGGCGCCCGTCAGCTCCGTGCCATTGGCCAGCATGTAGGGATATCCGACATCGTTGCCCAACTCGTGATTCACCAGCACCAAGACCGAGCCCCAACGCCGCCAGACGCCAGTCCCGTCCAGGATTCCTGGCGGTGTGTAGCCGTCGACGGTCTCCCCGACAGTGAATGCCGGATCCACCTTGCCCGTCACCGCGTCGACCTGAGCCTCCGCCGCGGTGTCGTAGCCACGGCCCCATCCCCCATCCGCCCTTGCGGATCCTGTGAACGCGAGTGCCGCAGCGCTCAGTACGATCAGTTGCTTCTTCATCTGTTGCTCCTGTTGAATGTTCGTTTCCGACAAAGCCAGCAGGATCGACGTCCTGCTTCTGGCCGGAGCGAAGATCTCAGACACAGGTGACGGACAGAGGAAGGGTTGCTGACTGCCAGGCAAACACTTCGTCACAAGCTGAAGGCACGAAGGATGCCGACGGGAAGACGAAAGCGCAGAACGCCAATCGGATCGAGGCTCAAAAAGAAAGAAGCCCCGCTTCTTTCGAGGCGGGGCTTCATAATTCCGGCGGCGTCCTACTCTCCCACAGGGCTGCCCCTGCAGTACCATCGGCTCTGATAGGCTTAACTTCCGAGTTCGGGATGGGATCGGGTGTGACCCTACCGACATTGCCACCGAATCCGT
>JBAVOF010000079.1:0-12248 GCA_049691835.1 Polyangiales bacterium | reverse complement strand
GGTATCACCGGGATCCTGTCGAGAAACCCAAGCCGCCTTCGTCCAGGCGAAGAAAAGAGCGAGCACGCCCGCTACGGGGGCTGCGTAAATCAGATTTTGCATATGCGCTGAACCTCTATTCGAGCCCGACCCCGGTTGATCGCTGGCGGGCGGCGCGTTTCTACAAGATTTGAAAATCAGGTCAACCGCCGAGGGGCGCCCCCCGGTCAGATCTCCAAAATCACAGGCAAATCAGGTCACTCGGGCTGCGGCGATCGCCTCCCTTGCCGCCGCGAAGTCCGCTGGACGCTGCACGCTGACCCGGCCAGCGCTCCGGTCGATTCGGGCCAGAAGGCCGCTCAGCACCCGGCCCGGACCCACTTCGACGAAGAGCGAAACGCCGTCGCCGATCATCGCGCGAACGGTCTCCTCCCAGAGCACCGGCCGACTGACCTGGCGAAGCAAGGCGTCCTTCGCGGAAGCCGCATCGGTCACCGGTTTGGCGTTCACATTCACATACACCGGCACACTGGGATCCGAGAATGCGATCGATTCCATGTCCTCACGGAGACGCTCCTCTGCCGGCTCCATCAGCGACGAGTGGAACGGCGCGCTCACCGGCAGCGTGCTGGCGCGCGCGCCCGCCTCTTTGAGCTTCGCCCCCGCCTGGCGCACCGCTGCGGTCTCTCCCGCGATCACGATCTGCTGAGGCGAGTTGTAGTTGACCGCCTCGACCAGCCCAGGCACTTCGGCACAAATGCGTTCGACCAGACCGCGATCGGCTTTGAGCACCGCGGCCATCGCGCCCTCGCCGTACGGTACTGCCTCCTGCATGTACTGACCGCGCTTGCGCACGAGTCTCACGGCATCGGTAAACGAGAGCGTCCTCGCCGCCACGTGCGCGGAGTACTCACCCAGACTGTGTCCCGCCACGAAGTCGAACGGTTCGTCGAGAGCTCGAAGGATGGCGATCGATGCCGTAAGCACCGCGGGCTGAGTATTCGCGGTCAGCTCGAGCTCCGCCTCGGGACCTTCGAAGCAGAGTTGGGACAGAGACTCCCCAAGTGCTTCGTCGGCCTCTTCAAAGACGGCACGCGCTACAGCAGAGTCATCGTACGCCTCGCGACCCATGCCGACCTTCTGACTCCCCTGACCCGGGAAAACGAACGCGACCTTGCCCATCGGGCCCGTGCATAGCACGATCTCATTGGGGGACACGCGTGAACGAGCCAGCAAACGCAGAAGACGCGGAGCACCTGAGCGCGCTCTCGATCGGCCATTTCATCATGTCGGGTCTCGCTCTGCTCGGTGCCGTTCCCATGATGGTCTACGGTGTCGCTGGCGCCAAGCTCATGGACGAGCTCGGCAGCGACCTGTCGATGGCGATGGGGGACATTCCGGGACAGGTGGGCGCGAACCCGTTCGGCGGGAGCCCCGACGCCATGCTTCAAGACCTCGGTACGCTTGTGAACACCATGATCGTTGCAGGCGTCCTTCTCGCGCTGCTGAGCGCAGTGCACCTCCTGGTCGTTGGCCTTGCCTTGCGCCAGCGCCGCTGGTGGACGTTCTGCTACCTCACCGGCTGGGGCGAGTGCCTGATGTTTCCATTTGGAACCATCCTCGGAGTCTTCACCATCATCGTCTTGTCGCGCCCCTCGGTGAAACGGCTGTTTGGGGTGCCGTGATCGCGACGATTGACAAGCGCCCTGCCTGGCCGTACCGAAGGAAGTCGAGTGGAGACGAATCGATGGTTGAAGCCGAAGTCTTGGAAGCACGAATTCGTGAGGGTGTGGACGACGTATCCCACCTCGTGGTGAGGGACCTGACCGGCACTAAGGACCACTGGGAAGCGCTGGTAGTAGCGTCCTCGTTTTCGGGGAAAAGCCCGGTTCAGCAGCACCAGATGGTTTACGCGGCGCTGGGCGAGCTGATGGCCGGGCCTGTTCATGCACTTGCGCTCAAGACCTACTCGCCCGAGAGTTGGGCTAAGCAAGAGGAATAGACGATGGAAGATACCTTGCGAGAACGCATTCAGGGCATCATCGACGGCAACGACGTGGTGCTCTTCATGAAGGGCACCAAACACTTCCCGCAGTGTGGGTTTTCGGCGACGGTGGTCGAGGTGCTGCGCCGTTCCGGCTCGGACTTCCAGGACGTCAATGTCCTCGAAGACCCGGACATCCGGCAGGGGATCAAGGAGTTCGCCAACTGGCCAACGATCCCGCAGCTTTACGTCCGCGGCAAGTTCGTTGGCGGCTGTGACATCGTCCGCGAGATGTACGAGAAGGGTGAACTCGACGCCGTGCTTTCTGCTAAAGAAGGCTGAGACGTCGGTCACCCTATGACAGAGCTGCTCGGCGGAAAGTACGAGGTCTTGGAGCTCGCCGGAGAGGGCGGCATGGCCAAGGTCTATCGTGGGCAGACTCATGGAGCCGCCGGTTTCACACGGCCGGTCGCGATCAAACGCGTCCTGGCGCCTCTGAGTCAGAACCCGGAGTTTCTCAAGATGTTCGTGGAGGAGGCCCGCGTCGTTTCGGAGCTCGACCACCCGAACATCGCACAGATTCACGACTTCGATCGCGACCGGACGGGCGAATACTACCTGGTTCTCGAGTGGGTCGATGGCCTGACGCTGGCCGAATGGCGCGAAGGATACCGGCACCACGGAAACCACACACCCTGGACGTTGACGGCGGCGATCGGAATCGAGGTGCTCGAAGCGCTTCACGCAGCGCATGCGCGAATGGACGCCAACGGGCGGCCGGCTCCTATTTTCCATCGAGACGTCACACCACAAAACGTCATGGTGAGCAGCTGCGGCGTGGTGAAGCTGACGGACTTCGGTCTGGCGCGCGCGATGGATCGAAGCTCGATCACCAAGCCTGGGTTCGTGAAAGGGAAAATTTCGTATCTTGCGCCCGAGCTCACGTATGAGGCCGAACCGAGCGCACAAACCGACGTGTTCAGCGTCGGGGTGGTGCTTTGGGAAGTCCTTGCCGGCGAGAAGCTCTTCAAAGGCCAGGATCCGCTCAGGGTCGTGGGCACGATTCGCGAGATGGACATCCCCGACCTAGCGGAGTTCCGCGACGATCTGCCCGAACGGTTGCGCGAGATCATCAACAAGGCCCTGCGACGCAATCCAATCGAACGATATGGGTCGAGCAGAGAGATGGCCCGGGACCTCGCAGCCCTTCTCAGGGTCAGCGAAGAGGTCACCGACTCGTACGTGATCGCCGCGAGTGTGCGGTGGGCGCGTGACCAACTCGATCAAGCTGGAGCGGCGGAGCCCGAGACGAAACCGTTTTCGGCGGGTGACACGCTAACGAGGGCCAGCGCCGCTGACGAAACCGTCCCCGATACGAGCATCCCGCTCACGCGTCGCAAGTAAGCTCCTTCGGCCTTCTCGTCACTTCAGGAGGTTGAACCCCAAGCCGGCCGCGACCGAGAGCGTCACGAAAGGCGGGGTCAAGCCGATGACCGCGGCTATCATGTAATCGCGGAATGTCACGCCGGACATGGCCAAGGTGTAGTTCACCGGTGGGATCGCCCAGAGGAACAGTCGAATGACGACCATCGAACGAATGGGCTGTTGCTCGAGGCGATCGAGGGGCTTCTGAAGAAACGACCGCTCGATGTGCGTGCTCTTCAACGGCTGACCGCCGATGGTGCGCACGATGATGAAGGAAACGGCAACGGAAATGGTCGCCGCGATCATGGACGCGATGGAACCCCAGAGCGGACCGTAGGCGAGCCCCGAGACCATGACGAAGACGAAGCCAGGCACGTAGAGCAACTGCCCTATGCAGAAGATTGCCACAAACACCGCAAACCCCCTGACACCAGCAGCCCGGATGGACTCGCGAATACCATCCACGGTGAGCGCCTCGGTGAATCCCGTCGCCCGTCCGATCGCGTAGATACCCGCGAGAAGCACCGCAAGTAGCGTCAGGCGGAGCCAGGGATTGTTCACGGGCCGAAGTAAGACACATTCGTCGCTGGAGCACCAGCCTGCACCGCGACACCGTGCGCGGTATTCACGGAGAAAGCAGCATGTCGAGCGGGTTTCGGGTGACTCGGTTCGATCCGTCGAGAGAGTTGATGTCGATGCGGCTCAGGTCGACCCGTGGCGCAAAGATGGCTTCGTGGAACGAATCGATGATGCGCTGAGCGTAGCTGGGTTCCGTGTCACCGTCGTCAGGCAATGCTTCGCTGCAACCCCAGGCCGCTCCGGTGCGACCGAAAAGACAGATCCTTCCGCCGTCGATTTGAATGCGAAGCCCGTCATCCGAGCTTTCGAATCGAGGCGAACGCATGACGGCCTTGGCAAGCATGCGATCGAGCTCCGCACCGCCGGATTCGACCAGGACGGGAAGCGCCCACCCCATGCGCCGAAACAGGCCGGGATCGGTGGCGAGCACTTCCTCATAGATCGCGGTTCTTTGGCGTGGATCGGAAAGCGCCTTGGCGAGGACGGCGAGAACGCGTTGTCGCAGAAGCGCGTCTCCCGGTTGGAGCCCATCGAGGGCGCGCTCGGCCTGCTCGATCGCTTCGTCGTAGTCTCGCTGCGCCAAGGAGACCTCTGCGAGCACCGCATCATAGTAGGCGCCGGCTCCGACTCTCCGGTCCTCCGCGGCCATCTCATCGACGGCTGCCCGGACCACGCCGGGACCGAGCACAGCCACCAGCTCGCCTAAGAGCCATGGCGGCATGACTGCGCTGCGTGCGGTCCCGATCGCGAAGGTGCCGACGAGGCGTGCCTCGTCGTCTAGGAAGCGTGCGGCCTGGCGCGCGCTCATCCATGCCTCGAAGCGCAGCCACAGTGCCTTGCCCCGGGCCCAGCAGCGCGAATAGAACGGTTGGGCGACGGCCTGTTCGACGGTCATCTCGGCCATCATCAGTCGCGCCTGCCTGTCTAGGAGCGACACGATGCTCTGGTCCTGCTTCGAGTCACGGCTGTTATGTCCGCGACGGTCGGGGAGAACCGCGGCCTTCTCGGTCACTCGCAGCGCTTCGCTGGGCCTTCCCATCAAGAGCAGAAATGCGGCGAGCGAACGCCGCGCTTCATTTCGGTCCGAATCGCGCACGTGCGCGGGGCGATCTGCACGATGACGTGGCACCTCCTTGAGAGTAGACAGGGCCTCCGCAAAGCGCCCTGCCCGCATGTAGAGGTCGGCGAGCTCGAGCCAGGGGTTTCCGTACCAGGAAAGCCCGCCCTTGGTAGCCTCCATCAAGAGGCGCTCCGCCTCGTCGAATCGAAAGACCGATCTAGCGGCCTCGGCATAGTTGCCCAAGTCGACTGCGCTCGCGCTGCCGAAGTGGCTCCGCCCGTATTCGACGGCGTCGGCGCATACTTCGTAACTCTTCTCGTCGTCCCCCGCTTCGAACTCGATCGCGCAGAGTGCATTCTTGGCGCGCTCGATTTGGTAGGGATCGCCGGTCGCTAGACCCTCCTCGGCGGCTAGGCGTGCCTTGTCGAACTCGCGCTTCTTCATGAGCGGCCAAGCGAGCTCAGCGCTGAGTTGAGGCGTGTAGAGCTCGTTGTATCGCTGCATGAAACCGAGTTGCTCGTCGTAGTGTTCGAGATCTCCATGCGCGCGGGTCAGCGCCACCAGGATCCGCGCATGCCAGCGCCAGGGCTGGTCGGGAGTTGGACGGGCGCCCTCTTTTGCTTCGAAGAGCTCCAACGCTCGTGTCTCGTGAAAGAGCGCCTTAGGGAAGTTGGCCTCGCCGAAATGCTGCGCAATGCCCAATACGAGGTGAGCAACGTAGGAGCTGGGGTGATCCGCCAGATACTTCTCCGCGTCTTCTCTTGCTTTCACGTAACGCTCAAGTTCGACCAGCTCCCAAAGAAACAGCTCCTCGCTCTCCGCTTCTTCGCCTTCGAGGAGCAACGGCGACATCATGTCGTCGGCCGCCACCTGCGAGACAAGGAAAAACGTCGCGACCATCACGCCGAGCAAGGGAGCTACTTGCCACCAGCGCATCGTCACTCCCGGCGCAGGCTCACGCGTGCCAGTTTCTCGATTTCGACGCCCGCGGCCTCGGCGATGAGAGCGTCGACATCTTCCACTCCGGGAGCGCATTCGAGGCGGTGTTTGAAAACGTACGGCGCCAAGACTTCGATGTCTTCGGGCGAGACGAAGTCCCTACCGTGGATCACCGCGCGCGCCTGTAGAGCGGGTAGCATCAGGACGAGCGAACGGGTCGAAGCCCCCTGCAGAACGCGTGTGTCACTGCGAAGCAAGCGAGCCAGGTCGACCAACGCTTCTTTGACGACGGGCGCGACGTAGACCGCACCGCGGGTCTGACGCCGCGCAGCGAGAATCTCGTCACGGCTGACCCCCGGACGGTCACGGGCCACTTCGAGGCTCGCACGCGGATACTGATCCAGCACCTCGAGCTCCGACGCGCGATCGATGTGCTTCATCTCGATTTTGAAGAGGAATCGGTCGAGTTGTGGAGCCGGAAGGGGATATGTGCCGGCGAGATCGAGCGGGTTCTGCGTCGCGATCACGAAGAACAAGTCGTCGAGCGGATAGGACTGATTGTCGACTGTCACCTGCTTTTCAGCCATGGCTTCGAGCATCGCCGCCTGCACCTTGGGCGAAGTTCGATTGATTTCGTCCGCCAACACGATGTGCGCGAATACAGGCCCCCGACGAAAGGCGAAGCGATTCGTCTCGATGTCGAAGATGTTCGTGCCCGTGATGTCACTCGGGAGTAGGTCAGGGGTAAACTGGATGCGACGAAACGATGCTACGCTCCTCGTTCCGTCGCCTTCTTCGAGCGCATTGCCGAGGGCACGCGCGAGAGTGGTTTTGCCGGAGCCTGGATAGTCCTCGAGAAGGACGTGACCGTCGGCAAGCAGTGCGATCAGCACCAACTCGACTACGTCGCCCCGGCCTCGGACGGCGGCGCTCAATCGATCGCCCAGCCGCTTGGCGACCTCGCGGGCGCCAGACAATGTGTCTTCGATGGGTGACTGAATCGCTTGCTGCATGTCAGCTCCGAGCTCCCTGATAGAAGAATGGCATCATTTTGAACGTAACCAAGACCAGGGAGTGATTACCCCCAAGAATCGCTTCCAAACTGGGAACCCGGCCCGGATGTCGCGGCGAACCTGGGTCGCCTGATCCCGCAACTGACGCGGATCAGACTCATGCCCGCCAAACGCCGCCGCAACGTGAGCGGACGTCAGCAACCGGAACGAAGGCGACTGATCGCGCACCCGGTTCGCGAACGACTCGCGTGACTCGCCTTGCCTTCGCCGAAGGGCGACCTCGCCAAGTCGGTCGAGCTCGGCCCGGTACACCAGCCTCGGGAGCGCGGCAGCACGGGACCAGCTGGGGGCGAGCCTGCGCCACATCTTCACCGCATAGAGCAAGACCAGGACCAGGGCGAGCAGCGCCAAGACCCAGCTTCCAGCCGTCAGGGTCATACGACGGGCAAGCTCCTTGATCTTGGGCAGGTCGGTGGCGGAGAGCGGAATGGGTGACGCGCCGCGAGCGAGCTCCCCCAGCAGCCTTTGCAAATCGGCATCCATCGGTTGCTCGGGCGGGTCGAGCGCGCGCTCGGGATATACGTCCAGGACCACCCAACCGAAACCATCGACATAGATCTCCGGCCAAGCATGTGAGGCCCCCCCAGACAGAAGCAGGGATGAACCGCCCTGACGAGCGGATTCGCTGACTGCGTAACCGGTGGCCACCCTCGCGGGTACACCGAGGGTTCGCAGCAGGTAGGTTGCTGCGTGCGAAAAATGAACGCAGTAGCCGGTTCGATCGCCGAAGAGGAAGCTCGCCGTGGGGTCCTCCGATTCGCTGTGCTCGTTCTTGAGACTGTAGATCCCCTCTCGGCCGAGCCAGCTGGCGATCGCAAACGCCCTGGCGATCGGGTTGTCCTTGAGCCCGTCGGGCAACTGAGAGCTGATCTCGGCCGCTAGCTCGACGTAGCGCGGGTCAGGAGGAGCCTCGGTGTAGTGCGCCCATAGTTCCTTGGACCAGCTCGGCGAACCGACTGGAGCATCGAGCATCGAAGTGTAGTCCGCGGTCAGCACAGCGGACGTTGCGCGGTACACCCGCCGGAATCGATTCGGCGAAGGGTTGTCGAGCGGCTCGACCTCGAGGGGTGCCTCGAGAGCGAAGGGCTGCGTGTGATCGGCCATCAATGCGATGGTGGTGTCGAGCAGACCCCGATTTTCGTTCACCCGTGGGGCGTCCTTGATTTCGATGCGCCGTGTCGGGAAGTACGGAATCAGATCGTCGTCGATGTCCTGACGTCCGGAAACCACCAGCTTGCGGCCGTTGTATTGACTGAACGCGCCCTGGCGGAAGTAGTACACGCCGCTGGGCGGCGAGTAGTCATCGTGAAAGAGCACGACGGCGACTGGAACGCGGGCGCCTCCCGTGTCGTATTTGTTGCGGAACTCGAGCTCACTGGCCGACGACCCGCCTCCCTCTCGCTGCTCCGCCTTGCCATCCTTGCTCTGCGCTTCGTCGGGTCGAAGGCCGAGGCCCCCTCCTCCATCCGGCGGCGAAGGCATGCCGATCATCGGTGTTGCGACAACGATCATCGCGAGCAACAGGGCGATGACGCCGAGGTTGACAACGGCTCTGCCAATTCGCTGCTCTCGCAACAGGAGAACCAAGCCAAGGACCGTCGCGGCGCCTCCCATGAAGAGGAAGAGCCAGGAGGGGTCCCAGCCAAGCGCGATGATCCAATCCGCTAAGTAGAATGGCCTGTTGATGGCACCGTGACGGTGGGGCACGAAGAGTTTCGCGACTGCGACTGCCACGAGAAGAAGCTCGAAGACAGCGAAGAGCGGTCTGCGCACGGAGCAAGCCCGGATTGCCGCGCTCGCGATCAGCGCGATCAACAGCGCCGCCAACGCACCCGTAAACCGGAGCGCGCCGACGGGACCCAACGCGGACGCCAAGATCGACCCGTGAGTCAATGCCGCGCGAACCCAGACGACGGACGCAGCCAGCAGCAACGCCCCGGCAAGGAGGGCCAAGGTACGCACACGTGTTCGCCCGAGCATGGCTCCGAGCAGGCACCCGACAAACCCGCCGAGCAAGGCGGCGAGCATGGAACCGGAAGGAGCCATGGTCGCGACCATGACGCTCCACGCAATCCCATGAATCACGGCTCTGCCTAGCTCGGCGAGCACGACTGCAACCCCGGCGGATGCGGGATGCGCCGATTCCCTCATGCAGCCCTCTTGCGGGCCCAATCGAAGTGTCTCCCGTCGCCGAGGATCCTGCCGCTCACTCGATCGATGATGACGACCTCGCAACGAAGCTGGCTCAACACCCGGCCCACGCGTTCGAGCTCACTGCGCTCCACGCCTGAGGAGCCCACCGGCCTGAGCAGCCAGGTTCGCCACTTGGACGCAGCCGCTGGGTCGTGGACGGCGTCGACTGCGATCACGACGCGGACCCGGCCGTATCGGCGCGCCGCCAGAGTGCGCATTTCGTCCAGCCAGGTTCCCATGACCGGAGGGGCGAATACCAGCAGTGCGGCTGGGCCGCGTGGGTCCACCTCGGCCAAGAAACGCCTCATCCCAGCGCCGCTTTGGCCCGTGAAGCCCGAGGATTTCATCACTTTGTGAACCGCCTCGGTGCGATTCGAGGTCGCTTCTGAGGAGCCGTCAGCGGCAAACTGCCAATCCACGCCGAGGGCCTCTTCTTCGATGGCTGCTCGCGCCGCTGCGGCTGCCGCTTCGTCGTGTGGGCCCGCAACGAGATAGGCGACCGTTCTGCGGGCTCGACTCAAGGCCCTCTCCGGCGTGCGCACCATCAGCTTGCGCGTACGGCCAAAAACCTTCCAATGAATGAAACGCGCGGAGTCTCCCTGCACGTATCGCCGAAGCTCGACCCGGTCACCGTCTTCGAGGCCCATCGGGTGCGGATACTCCTCCCCTCCGGCCAGAGAGGTGAGCACCGGCAAACGCCGGATCCCGCCCAAGTGGGGAAGCACTTCGATGGGACCTGCTTGGGTATGCGGAAACGCAATCCGCGACAGCCCAAACGCGTCTTGAACCACAAATCGGCGAGTGACGGACGCGAAAATACCCCTCCGTCCGAGGGTCGCCCGCTCTCGAAGCCGCCCTTTTTCGGAAACTCCATCAGCAAGCGCGCCCTCCGGTGAAAGCCAGCCCCAGCGCACCTGCACCAAGGGGAGCCACCATAGCGACGGCATCGAGAACCCCGTCAGAAACGCCGAGCCAGTCTCGAACGTCGAAGTCGACCAGCGAAACGACATCCGACCGAGCCAGAGGCGAAGCGCCGCAGCCGTGAGAGCAACCAGGGTGATGGATATCACGAGCAGAGCAACGCCTCCGTAACCCAGCACCAGCAAGACGAGGTCGAGCTTCTCGAAGCCAAAGTCGACCAAGGCCACGGATGCGACCAACGCCAGCGCCGTGCCCAACGCCGTGAGCGGCCAAAGGTCGGCCACTCTGCGCCGCATGCGCCAGACGCGCTGCTGCCGCTGCGTTCCCTGTCCGGGACGTGCCTTCGGCGACTTCATGCTCGCGATCGTGCCACGGGAGTCTATAAGCTCAAACAACCGAGAAATCACGTCATTCCCGGCTCACGGCAACAGGCGGGCGTTCTAGGGAATACGAGCGGGCGGGCGTTGGTTCAGGCCGCGTGAACTGTCTTGACAGGCCTAGGGCCAGGGCTACCCTCCGCCAGCCCCGCAAGGGGTGACGGATCACACGCGAGGGAGAGTTATGAGCGATGTGATGATCGACGCGCGGGATTTGACCAAGCATTACGGCCCAGTCGTTGCGCTCAAGGACGCGAGTTTTCAGGTGAATCGCGGAGAGGTCGTCGGTTTCCTCGGCCCGAACGGTGCCGGCAAGACGACGACGATGAAGATACTCACGTGCTTCATCGCTCCCTCCGGTGGGACGGCCCGGGTCGCGGGGGCGGACATCTTCGAGGACCCGATCGCCGTCCGCAAGGCGATCGGCTACCTGCCTGAGAACACACCGCTCTATACCGAGATGTTGGTGCTCGAGTACCTCGAGTTCGTCGGAAAGATGCGGGGTCTCCGCGGTCCTGGCCTTCAGGCGAGGCTGAAGAAGGTGGCAGAAGAGACCAGCCTAGGCGACGTCATCGGCAAGGCGATCGGCGAGCTTTCGAAAGGCTACCGGCAGCGGGTCGGTCTCGCGCAAGCGCTCATACACGAACCTCCGGTCCTGATTCTCGACGAGCCGATGAGCGGTCTCGATCCCAACCAGGCCGCTGAAATTCGTGAGTTGATTCGAGAGATCGGGCGAGAACGAACCATCATTCTGTCGACCCACCACTTGGCGGAAGTGCGGGTGACGTGCAGCCGCGTTCTGATCATCTCCCGGGGTCGACTCGTGGCGGACGATACGCCCGAAGAGCTGGCCGCTCGCGCAGGCAAACCACGTTTCGTAGCCACAGTGCAGCGGAACGGACACAGCGATGCGGACGTTCGTCAAGCCTTCTCCCTCATCGACGATGCGCAGAGCGTCCAGGAGCAAGTCGGCGGAACCGCCGGCGAATTGGTCGTGGAAATCGTTCCAAAGGGCAACCAAGACCTGCGCGCCGAGATCTTCAAGGCGGCGGTGTCGGCCAAGCTGGTGCTTCTCGGCCTCGAGCAACGCGGCGAGAACCTCGAAGACATCTTTCGACAACTCACCACCGTCAATTCGGGAACCTCATCATGAGACACATTCTCACCATAGGTGGCCGTCAGTTCCGCAGCTACTTCAACGGACCGGTAGCATACATCGTCATTTGCATCGTCCTGTTGACCTTGGGCTTCTTCTTCTGGAACACATTCTTTCTCTTTGGACGCGCCAGCGCCCGGGAGATGTTTCGCTGGTTGGGCCTCATTCTCGTGTTCGCGCTGCCCGCCCTCACGATGGGCCTTCTCGCGGAGGAGAAGCGGACCGGCACGATCGAGTTGCTCATCACCATGCCCGTGACCGAGGCGCAGGTGATCGTCGGCAAGTTCCTGGGCGTGCTAGGGCTCTATGCGGTCCTCTTGGCGCTCACCGTGACTTATCCGATCAGCGTCTCCATGCTCGGCGACCTCGATTGGGGCCCGGTATGGAGTGGGTATCTGGGCCTCTTGTTGCAGGGCTCGGCGGTTCTCGCCATCGGGTTGATGGCGTCGAGTTGGACGAGCAACCAGCTGATCGCGCTTTTCGTCGCCTTGGCCCTGAGCGTCGTCTTCTGGGTTCTCGACAAGGTTCTGGCGCTGCTGCCGACGAACGCAGCGTCCGCACT
>JBAVOF010000078.1:0-4256 GCA_049691835.1 Polyangiales bacterium | reverse complement strand
ATTTCATGCGAACCGGTGCGACTGCCCTCAAGGAGGGCGTGGTTTTCGACAAGCTAGACCTGGCTGCCGTTCGGATCGCATTTGGGTCCGTGAAGACGGCCGCGCCGGAGCTCTTGGCGGAGGAGATTTCGAAAGCCGAGCAGGCGATATCGGGGATGAGGGAATCATGAAACGCTTGCACGCACCGATGGGACGAACCTACTCGGGCGCTGCCTCGGCCGCCGGTCCGCTGCTCTTCGTCCGGTCCACGCGACGCGCGCAACTCGGCGAGTGGGTTCGCATCGGAGGCGAAGGTCAGCAGCAGCGGCGGGGCCAAGTCATCGACGTGGGCGCCGAGATCACCGTGATTCAGGTGTTCGAGGACACCCTCGGGCTCAAACCAGCCCAGGCGGCGATCACGCTGACCGGCGAAACGGCCAGCACCGTGGTCGGCAAAGACCTCCTCGGGCGGGCACTCAGCGGCACCGGGGAGCCACTCGACGGGCTTCCGCCGTCGATCGGAGAGGCGCGCGTTCCCATTTGGGGATCGCCGATCAACCCGGTCCGCAGGCAGCATCCATCGGATTTCATCGAAACCGGAGTGTCCGCCATCGACGGGATGAACACCCTGGTGCGCGGCCAAAAGCTGCCCGTCTTTTCGGCCCCGGGTCTGCCGGGAGTCGAGCTCGCCGCCGACATCGTGGAGAACGCCCGCCCCGCCCGCGGCGAGCCATTTGCAGTGGTCTTCGCTGCCGTCGGGATCACCGAACGTGAAACCCAATCGTTCGTGTCCCGCTTTCGAGAAAGCGAGGTGATGCAGCGCACCGTTCTCTTCCTCAATCAGGCCAGTGACCCGACCATCGAGCGACTGCTCACCCCGCGGGTTGCGTTGACGACTGCCGAACACCTCGCGTTCCAGCACGGGATCCACGTCCTCGTCGTGATGGCAGACATCACCCACTACGCAGAAGCATTGCGGGAAATCGCGGCGGCGCGGGAGGAGATTCCCGGACGGCGCGGCTATCCCGGCTACATGTACACGGATCTGGCTTCGCTCTTCGAGCGGGCGGGGGTGCTCAAGGACGGACGCGGATCGGTCACCCAGCTCCCGGTGGTCTCTCTTCCCGATGGGGACATGACCCATCCAATTCCGGACCTCACCGGCTACATCACCGAGGGGCAAATCGTCTTGAGCCGAGAGCTTCATCAACGCGGTATCTATCCGCCGGTAGACGTGCTTCCATCGCTGTCACGCCTGATGAATGCGGGCATCGGCGAAGGTCACACGCTGCCCGAACATCGTGAATGGGCGGATCAGCTCTACGCCGTGTACGCCCGAGGCCGTGAGGCGAAGCTCATGGCGGCCATCGTGGGGAGCGAAGGCCTCGCGCCCGGCGATCGACGCGCGCTCGACTTCGTGGACGCCTTCGAAAAGGAGCTCATCCATCAGGGCCGAACGCGAAGATCGATCCTCGACACGATGCGGATCGGATGGTCGCTTCTAGAGACGCTCCCCCGCGATGAGCTGACCCGGATCTCCGAGTCGACGTGGAAGGCGCGTCCGAGCGCCCCAGCCGAGAAGATGGTGCGCCGATGAGCACGCGCTCGGTACCGCCGACGCGCTCGGGCCTCGTGCGGGCCAGCGCGCAGCTCGGCAGGGTTCAGAAGGGCCGCGAGCTACTCAACCGGAAGCGCGAGGCGTTGATCACCGAGCTGTTCAAGAGCGCGCGGCCTGCATTGAATGCGCGGCAAGAGGTGGAGGAGCGGGCCAGCGAGGCATACCGCGCGTTGCTACGAGCATTGGCCGCGCGCGGCCAGGCGTCCCTTCAAACCTATGCATGGCCGGGACGCGAGGTCACCGTCGAGCTCGAGCAGCATCAGATCTGGGGTATCTCCGTGCCCTCGGTGGTGTCGCACACGCCCATCCGGCGGACGCTGACTGCGCGTGAGACCGCGGCCCCCTCGGTGGGACCCGCCGCCGCGCAGTCTGCGACGGAGTTCGAGCGGCTGGTCGAGTTGGTCCTCGAGGCCCTCCCCAAGGAACAGCTCGTCAGGCGGCTCGGCGAAGCGCTCGCTAAGGCCACGCGACAGGTCAATACCCTGCAGCTTCGGGTGGAGCCGGCGCTGACGACCGAGCTGAGCGCGCTTCGGCGCATGCTCGAGGAGCGAGAGCGAGACGAACGCTCACGGTTGCGCCACGTGCTTCGCCGCAGGAAGCACGTGGTCTGACGGTCAACAGACCCGGCGTCGTCGCCAATACAGACCAGCGAAAGCGAGCAATGCAAGCAGCACGGCGGTGTCGTGCTGCGAAGCGGTCACAACCCCGCAACTGCAACCGCCGGAGCTTCCCTCCGGCTCCGTTCCGCCATCCGGCATCCCGCCGTCAGGCATCCCGCCGTCCGGTGTGCTCGGTTCATCCGCAGCTCGCAGCCAAACGTAGCTTCCGATCGCCCGCGGGTTGTTACCGTTCACGACCTGGTGACGGTACCGATCCTCGCCCTCTGCTGGCGCTTCGACGTTCATCTCGTGAGTGAAAGGGTCGCTGGCGATCGAGACCGATTCCACGAGAGCGCCGTTCTTGATGACTTGCAAGGCTTGGCCCGTACCCCCTGTGACGGTCACCGACAGCGTCGCAGCGTCCGCGAAGACCGTATCGCCGATGCGCTCGCCGCTCAGCGCGGTCTCGAGCATTGGACCGTCGATACCACCGACTTTGACCACGGTTCGCCCGCTGCGAACGCCTTCGAGGATCGCGTCGACGCTCAGGTCTTCCGCAAATACCATGGTGGTAGGTGTCCCAATCGGACGGTCGAGCAAGCTTGGGGACTTGCCTCCTTTGTGGTCGTCGCTGCCTCCGATCGCGGCGGCGTGCGAGCCGTCCGCACACATCTGCTCCCAGTAGTCGACGGCGCCCAAGACACCGCTCTGCACCTCGACACCGTCAACGCTCGTCGGGTCAACTGGGATTTCCCAGGAACATCCGATGCAATCGTTGAGGGGCACGTTGGGATGGTTTATCGAGAAGAGCGCACCCTGTTCGTGATACTGCTGGATGGCGCCAGCACTGGTCACGCCACGAACGCCAGGCTTGTGATCCACCCATTCCGTGGCGCCGATCGCATTGGCGTGCCCGGAATACGTAGTCCACTCGACACCGGGAACGAGCAGCAGCTTGGGGAAATTCGGCTGCACGCTCCCATAGAGCGTCAGCCCACTGTTGGTGTTGTGCTCGGAGAGCATGATGAAATCGAGACCCACCCCCTGAGCGAACTCGAGGGCCTCCTCGATGGTAGGGTTGGCATCACCGCTCTGCCGCGAGTGCACGTGGAAGTCACCGGCGTACCAACGGGCCTCGCTATCGAGAACGCCCGGGTCCTGGTACGGGGCGCGAGGCTGAGGTGGCAGCATGGGCTCGGTTCGCAGGATGATGCAGACCTGGTACAGGGCCGGGGTTTCGACGATCTTCGCCTTGCCGACCACGACTTCCCACGTACCGCTTGGGATCGGACCAGGCACGTAGCTCCTAGACGCGGCCTCAACGCCTACGATCGCAGGCTCACTGTTGCCACCGCCCCAGCCACGGAATCCGTTGGGGTCGTCCAACCCCCAGTCGAGGATGTTCTGCACCGATAGGTCATCGTGCTGAACCTCGACCTCGACAATTCCCTCCGGCACCTCGAACTCGAGGAAGAAGTGCGTCGCCGAATCGTCGGGAACCTCGCCTTCGAGGAGAATTGAACACTGCCCCTGTGCCCGTGCGGCGCTGACCCCGACGAGGAGACAGAGGGCAATCCAAACGAGATGAGCTGGCATGACCCGGCATTGGACCGCACATCGGCCCCGGCATCAAGTGATAAGCGCTCCGCGGTGGGGCGCGGGAGGGTGCTAGACTGCCGGCGTGGCTCGCGTGCTCGACCTCCACGTCGAAACTTTCACCCGGGACGGCGTCGACATCCTCCGCGACATCCACTGGCAGATCATGCCGAAGGAGCACTGGGTCGTGCTCGGAGCCAACGGGGCCGGCAAGAGCTCGCTCCTTTCGATCGTCGCAGGCTATGAATGGCCGAGCCGCGGCGCTGTCACGGTCCTCGGGGAAACCTACGGCAAGTGCGACATGCGTGCCCTCAAGGAGAGGATTGGATGGGTGAGCGCCGCTTTGTTCGGCTGGCTTCCGGCGCGGCAGAGCGCTCGGGAGGTCGCCGCGACTGGAATCCATGCGACCATCGGAAATTGGCACGAGCTCAGTATCCAAGATCTCATCCGCGCGGACGATGCGC